>JAFAJR010000306.1 GCA_019236085.1 Candidatus Dormiibacterota bacterium | reverse complement strand
GCCTCCCGAGCTGCACATGCCCGAAGGCATCGGTGACGCCGGCCTCGTCCTTGCCGGCCAAGCCTTCCATCTCCACGCCCTCGGACACCACGATGATGCTGAAGTCGCTGCCTGCGTGGCGCCGGGTGTCCAGGTGTGCCACCACCTCGTCGACGCTCACCGGGAACTCCGGGATGAGGATCATGTCCGCACCGCCAGCAAGGCCGCCGAGCAGCGCCACCCAGCCGGTGTCGCGGCCCATCACCTCCACAACCATCACGCGGTGATGCGACACAGCCGTGGTGTGCAAGCGGTCAAGTGCTTCGGTGACCACGCCGACGGCGCTGTCGAAGCCGATGCAGTACTCGGTGATGCTGAGGTCGTTGTCCATCGTCTTGGGCACGCCGACCACCGCAGCGCCGCGCTCGGCCAGCTTCGCAGCGACGCTGAGCGTGTCATCGCCACCGATTGCCACGAGCGCTTCGAGCTCGTGCTCGCGGATGATTGTCAGCACCTCGTCCAGGCCACCCTCGCGCTTCATGGGGTTGGTGCGCGAGCTGCCGAGCATGGTGCCGCCCAGCTGCAGGATGCCGGAGAGCTGCGGGCGCTTGAGGCGCAGCATGTCGCCGCCGTCGAGAAGCCCTGCCCAGCCGTTGCGGATGCCCACGATTGTGTCGCCGTTGAGCAGCGCACGCCGGCCCACCGCGCGGATGGCGGCGTTCAGTCCGGGGCAGTCGCCGCCGCCGGTCAGGATCCCGATCTTCACCCGGCCGAGTCTACGTGCCCACCCCTGGGTTGCCGAGGAATGCGTTCTCCTCGTTGGAGCCGAGCACGACGGTGATGCCACCGGTTCCGGTCTGCTGTCCGGTGGTGCCGGAGTGTGACGGCTTCTCCGTTGTGACGCTCACGCCGAAGTAGCTGGCGAGCCACTTGGCGGTGCTCGCATCCTTGCCGCCGCTGTCGTCGATGACCTGGGTGGCCACCCGCTGCTGCGCGGTGCCACCGTCGCTGCAGTTGAGCGTGAGCATGTCCATCACCTTCGCCCAGCGCCCAGACGCGTCCAGGCCCCGGCCGCTGGCGTCGACGAAGGTCACCTGCGCCTTCTCACCGAGCGCTGCCTCGCTGGGAAAGATGTTCTCGATGTAGTGCGACACCGTCTGGAAGCTCTGGTCGTGCGCGTAGATGTAGTAGGCGCCGCAATTCTGTGGGTAGCCGCATTCGTAGAGGAAGTTGGTGTCGTCGATCGACACGTGCTCGATACTCGCCGGGTTGACATCCTTGACCAAGCCGTACAGCGCCTCGACGTCGCCGATCTGCAGGTCGGTCGCCATGTTGTCGCCCAGCGCGTTGAGCAGGTCGGGCAGGTTGCCGATGCCGCCGATGCTCACCACCTTCTGCTTGAGCGCCTGGATGATGAGCTGCTGCCGGCGGCTGCGCGCGAAGTCGCTGCCCTCGCCGTTGTCGCCGTGACGTGAGCGAGCGAAGATGAGGGCTGTGGCGCCGTCCATGTGCTGTGGGCCCGCGTTGAAGTGCACCGTCATGAAGCCGCAGTTGCCATAACCCTCGTTGCACTCACCTGCGGGGTACTGCGTGTCGGTGAACGTGTTCTGCACATCGACGTCGATGCCGCCCACCGCGTCGACAGCCTCCTTGAAGGCGGTGAAGTCCACGCCGACCCAGTGGTCGACGTTGATCCCGAGGAGATGCTGCATCGTCAGATCGGCGGTGGCGGCGCCGGCATTCGGCGCCGACGCAGGCGCCGGTCCGTCGCCGAACAAACCGTCCTCGTACGCCTCGTTGATGCGGCCGAACTTCGTCTTGTTGTTGCCGAGCTGCACGGGGACGTACCAGTCGCGCGGGATCGAGATCTCAGCGATCTGCGGCGGTCCATTGGGCTGCGGCTGGATCGACACCAGCATGATCGAGTCCGTGAGAAACGCCCCGTCATGACCCGTGCCGCCGTAGCCGTACAGCATGATGTTGATTCGCTGCAGGTTCTGCTGCTCGCGCTCGACGTTGGACCCGTGGCCGCCTGATATGGCGCCGAAGATGGCGCTGATGGGGTTGGTGTGGAACGCATGTCCCAGGGCGAGCGCGAGGCGGAACCCATAGCTGCCTACCAGCAGCACCACGGCGATCACGCCGAACAGCACCATGCGCTTGGTGGTCATCCAGTGCGGCCGCAGGTTGTAGCTGGAGCGCCTGCGGCGAGTCGTCGAAGCCATGAAGCCGTTGCCGTCCTATGTGTGTGCTCGACCCCGAAGACGCTTCCGGGATCGCGTGCGCCGGCGGGCGCTCCGGCCTCCCAGTGTGTGGAACGCGTGGATTGACGTGGGGGTTACCCCGGGGGCCGGCACAGGGTATCGCAGCACGGGCCGAGTGACGCACTCGGCACAATGCGGCCTTCCAGGTTCCCCAGGGAGTGGCCAGCATGCGAGCCCAGCGGATCGAAAGCCTCGACGGGCCGGCGGGACTGCGCCCGGCAGAGGTGAACGAGCCCGACCCCGACGGCAAGGTTCTGATCGAGGTGGCTGCAGCCGGAGTGAGCTTCCCTGACCTCCTGCTCAGCCGCGGGCTGTACCAGATGAAGCCGCCGCTCCCCTTCATACCCGGCGTCGAGGTGGCCGGCATCGTCCGCTCGGCCCCCGGCGGCACCGGATTCCAGCCCGGCGACCGGGTCATGGCCTTCACCGTTCTCGGGGGCTTCGCCGAGGTGGCCGCCGCCGGCCCGGCCCGCACGGTGTCCATTCCGGACCAGCTGGATTTCGAGGCAGCCGGCGGC
>JAFAJR010000276.1 GCA_019236085.1 Candidatus Dormiibacterota bacterium | reverse complement strand
CTTGGCGCGGTCACCCGGCATTGGCGCCGCCGTTGACGTCGTCCACTCGCGTCCCTATCGGCTCGCCGAGAATGACCCGCTCGATGTTCCCCTCGGCGAAGAGGTCGAAGACGATGATGGGCATGCGGTTGTCCATGCACAGGGTCAGCGCGGTGCTGTCCATGATGGTGAGTCCGCGGTTGAGCACCTCGAGGTACGAGAGATGATGAAGGCGCTCTGCGTCTGCATGCTTCTTGGGGTCGGCAGAGTAGATGCCGTCAACTTTGGTCGCCTTCAGCAGCACGTCGGCGCCGATCTCCGCAGCACGCAGCGCTGCGGTGGTGTCCGTGGTGAAGAACGGATTACCGGTACCGGCGGCCAGGATCACAATCCGCCCCTTCTCCAGGTGGCGCAGCGCACGCAGCGGGATGAACGGTTCGGCGACCTGCTGCATGGCGATCGCTGACTGCACCCGGCACTGCATGCCCTCGTGTTCGATGGCGTCGCGCAGCGCGAGAGCATTGATGACCGTCGCCAGCATGCCCATGTAGTCGCCGGTGACGCGGTCAAGGCCCCGCTCGCTGGCTTCCAGACCGCGCACGATGTTGCCGCCGCCTACAACGATCGCGATCTCCACGCCGCGGGAATGGACGCGGTGCAGCTGCTCGGCGATGCGCTTCGCAGCCTCCTGGTCGATGCCATAGCGGCGGTTGCCGAGCAGCGCCTCGCCGCCGAGCTTCAGCACCACGCGCTTGAACATCGGGGCGCGCTCGTCGGCGCGGACGCCGGGCAGCGAGACGCCCATCGTGGCGACCTCCGTGCTCACTGCTCGCCGTCAGGCTCGCCGACGGCGAAGCGCGCGAAGCGGGCGACTGTGATGTTCTCCTTCAGGTTGGCCACGGCCTCTGTCACCAGGTCCGACACCTTCTTCTTGTCGTCCTTGATCCAGGCCTGGTCCAGCAGGCAGATCTTGGAGTAGAAGTCGTTGAGCTTCCCCTGCAGGATCTTCTCGACGATGTTCTCCGGCTTGTCCTTGACCTGCTCGCGATAGACAGCCTTCTCGCGTTCCACGACAGCTTCGGGCACGTCCTCGCGCCGCACGTACTGCGGCGACGCACCGACCACCTGCATGGCGATCTCGCGCGCCAGGGTGCGGAAGTCGTCGGTCTTGGCCACGAAGTCCGTCTCGCAGTCAAGCTCCACAAGCGCGCCCTGCTTGGCGATGCCACCCGAATGGTGCACGTAGGCGTGAACCACGCCTTCCTTGGTGGCGCGGCCTGCTTTGGACGCGGCTTTGGCCACGCCCCAGGTGCGCAGCAGGTCCTGGGCCTTCTCGCTGTCGCCGCCGGTCTCGGTGAGCGCGCGCTTGGCGTCCATCATGCCGGCGCCGGTGATGTCGCGCAGCTCCTTCACCTGCCGTGCCGTTATCTCCGGCATCAGCGCGCCTCCGCCGGGGCGCCCGCCAGCTCTGGCTCCGGCTCCTTCTCCGCCTGCGCTGACGCCGCCGCAGCGGCTTCGGCCTCACGGCGCTGCTGCTCCTGGCGTTCACGCAGCTCGCGCTCGCTCAGCTGCTGCAAACCCTCGACGATGGCGTCACCGATGACGTTGACCAGCAGCTTGCAGCTGCGTATCGCGTCGTCATTGCCCGGGATCACCAGCTGGATGACGTCGGGGTCGCAGTTCGTGTCCACGATGGCCACAATCGGGATGTTCAGCTTGTTGGCCTCGCTCACCGCGATGCGCTCCTTCTTGCAGTCGATGACGAAGAGCGCTCCGGGGAGCCGCTTCATCTCCGCCATGCCCGAGAAGGTGCGTTCCAGGCGCTCCAGGTCGTCACGCGCGTCGTTCGCCTCCTTGCCGCTCATGCGCTCGAAGTCGCCACGCTCGCGCATGGTCCGCAGCTCGGCGAGACGCCGCAGCCGGCGCTGGATGACCGAGAAGTTGGTGAGCATGCCGCCCATCCAGCGGTGGGTCACATAGTACTGGCCGGTCCTGGCACAAACTTCCTCGATGACGTCCTGTGCCTGCTTCTTGGTGCCCACGAACAGCACCTTCTGGCCACCGGCGACAAGATCGCGGATGTAGTCGTGCGCCTCGTCCAGCGCCTTCTGGGTCTGCTCCAGGTCGATGATGTGCACGCCGTTGCGCGAGGTGAAGATGTAATCGCGCATCCGGGGGTTCCACCGGCTGGTCTGGTGGCCGAAGTGGACCCCGGCTTCCAGGAGCTGGCGGAGCGTGACAGCCGGCATGGGCCGTTCCTCCACTGTGGTGTTGACGCCTCCGTCCGGCGTCATGCGGGCCGACGACCTTGCGGCACCCGTCGACACGTCAGCCGGACGTGTGTGATGCGCCGAGTGTAGCAGGCGGCCGCGGCACTAACGGAACGGCCGCTCACCATGTGCTCAGCGGCGAGTTCGCGAAGCGGTGAGACCGAGCGCCACAATATTTCGCGGCGCGAGGGCGAACCGCGAAGCGATGTCTGAGCAAGCGAGCACATGGTGGCGGCCGGTCGTACCCAGCCGACCGTGCCGGCCTCGGCGCATCACAGCACGAAGCGGCGGACGTCCTCGTTGCGCACCAGGTCGGCCAGCTTCGACTGCACGTACGGGGCGTCGATCAGCACCGTGGAGCCCGCGGCATCCTCCGCCCGGAACGACAGGTCCTCCAGCACCTGTTCCATGACGGTGAACAGGCGGCGGGCGCCGATGTTCTCATCCTCCTCGTTCACCAGGTGCGCTTGCCGCGCCAGCTCGGCGATGCCGTCCGCCGAGAACTGCAGCTCCACACCTTCGGTGCCGAGCAGCGCTGCGTACTGACGGGTCAGCGCATTGCCCGGCTCGGTGAGGATGCGTTCCAGGTCGCGCTCGCTGAGCGCCTGGAGCTCCACGCGGATCGGAAAGCGCCCCTGGAACTCGGGAATGAGGTCACTCGGCCGGGCAACGTTGAAGGCTCCGGCGGCGACAAAGAGAATGTGCTCGGTGCGCACCTGTCCATAGCGCGTGTGCACCGTCGAGCCCTCGAGGATGGGGAGCAGGTCGCGCTGCACTCCCTCCCCGCTGACATCGGGCCCGTGGTCGCCCCCCGGCCGGCCGCTGATCTTGTCCACCTCGTCGATGAAGACGATGCCGTCGTCCTCGACGAAGCGGATGGCGTCGTCGTAGACCCGGTCCATGTCAATCAGCCGGTCCGTCTCCTCCTGCACCAGGACGGTGCGGGCGTCGGCGACCGACATCCGCTTGGACCGCTTGCGTGTCGGCACCAGTTGCGAGAAGAAGGCGGACAGCGACACCCCGACCTCCTCGAGCCCGGTGCCCGTGAACCCTTCGAACGCCGGCTGGAACGGCTCCTCCACCTCGATGTCGATCTGCCGCTCCTCGAGCTGGCCCTGGGCCAGGCGGTTCGCGATGCGGCGGCGACGCACGCGGCGCGCCCGGCGGCGGACGGTGTCGGCCGTCTGCTCTTCGGCCGCCTGCTGTGACGCAGCGCGCTCGCGCTCTTCGGCGTCCGCGAGGGTCTCGACAATGCGGCGGTTGGCAAGCTCTTTGGCCTGGTCCTCCACCTCCGCGATGCGGTCGTTGTGCACGTCGGTGATCGTCTGTTCCAGGAGGTCGCGCACGATTGCCTCGACATCGCGGCCGACGTAGCCCACCTCGGTGAACTTGGTCGCCTCCACCTTGATGAACGGCGAGTCGGTCAGCCGCGCCACCCGGCGGGCGATCTCCGTCTTGCCCACCCCGGTCGGACCGATCATGAGGATGTTCTTGGGCAGCACCTCCTCGCGAAGCTGCTCCGGGAGGCGCTGGCGGCGGTAGCGGTTGCGCAGCGCGATCGCCACCTTTCGCTTGGCCTCACCCTGGCCGATGATGTATTCGTCCAGCCGCCGCACCACTTCGGACGGGAGCAGGGCTGTGAGCGTGTCCTCAGCTGGGGCCGGTTCCTCGACGGACGGCGCCGGCGCTCGCGGCTCCAGCGAATCAGCGGTTTCGGCGTCGCTCTGACGCTGTGGCGCCTGCGGCGGCGCCGGCGGCGCGGCGACCGCCTGGACTCGAGTGGTGGTATCGGACGGGTTGGTCGTCATCGCACCGCCACCGGCTCGGCTGCCGGTGCAGCCGCGATGGTCTCCACAGCGATCCGGTCGTTGGTGTAGATGCAGAGCCGGGCCGCGATCTCCAGGGCGCGCCGGGCGATGTCCTCGGCGCCGAGGTCGGTGTGGTCCAGCAGCGCCCTGGCGGCGGCGTGGGCATATGGACCGCCGCTGCCGATGGCGACGATGCCGTCATCCTCGTCAGGTTCGATGACCTCGCCGTCGCCGCTGAGCAATAGCACGCGGTCGGCGCTCGCCGCGACCAGGCTGGCGTCGAGGCGGCGCAGGTACTTGTCGGTGCGCCACTCCTTGCTCAGTCCCACGGCTGCGCGGAGCAGGTTGCCCTGGTGCTTGTCCAGCTGCTGTTCGAACTTGTCGAACAGCGTGAGCGCGTCGGCAACGGCTCCCGCGAACCCGCAGATGACCTCGTCGTGATGCAGCCGCCGAACCTTGCTGGCTCGCTGCTTCATCACCACGTCGCCCACGGTCACCTGGCCGTCGCCGGCCACGGCCACCGTGCCGCCGCGGCGCACCGCGACGATGGTTGTGGCGTGCGCCCGGGTCATGCCGCCGGCTCCTTGGGCGGCTTGTAGCGGCACTCGGGATAGCCGGAGCAGCTGATGAAGGTGCCGTAGCGGCCGCGGCGGCGCAGCAGCGGCTTGCCGCAGTCGGGGCAGCTCTCTCCGGTCGGCTCGGTGGCGGGCTGCGAGCCCTGGGCACCTCCCCAACCCCGGGCGCCCGGCTGGATGTAGCGGCAGGACGGGAATCCCGTGCAGCCGATGAAGGCGCCGCGGCGCCCCGACTTCC
>JAFAJR010000217.1 GCA_019236085.1 Candidatus Dormiibacterota bacterium | reverse complement strand
CATGTGCCAGGCGGAGGTGAACCTGTCGAACAGCGAGCGCGCCGCCGGGGCGAGGACGGACGGGTTGAAGTCGCCCGCCGGACGGTCCGAGGCGTACACACCGTATGCCTCGGCGCCCAGCTCGGTGCCGAAATCAGGAACGCACTGGGCCATGGTCGTGCCGATGAAGGCGTCGACGTGGAGCCCCGCTGCCACGAACGCCCGCCGGAAGGCCACGCCATCGGGGATGTGCGCCGACAGCATCAGCACGTCGGGGTGCGTCGCGGCTATCGCGCTGAGCGCCGGTCCCCACTGAGGGATATTGGGGTCATACACGGCCTCGCCGACCACCGAGGCGCCGCTGCCCGCCAGGCCCCGGCGAACCCCTGCCGCTACCGACTCGGCGTACGCGTCATCCGCGGTCACCAGGAAGACCCGGAGAGCTCTGGGAGGCAGCCCGAACTGCGGCGCGATCTGCTGCAGGGAGAAGGCCGCGGAGTTGCCGCCGAGGTCGGAGCCGTCAGCTCCCACCCTGAACACCAGCGGCAACCCCTGGCCGGTGAGCTGGTCTGCCACCGCGCCCGTCTCCCAGTACACCATCCCCTCACGGGCCACCGCCGCGGCGGTGGGAATCGAGAGCTCAGAGGAATACGCACCCATCACCGTGGTGACGCCGTCCTGTTTGAGGCTGGCAGCCGCAGCAGCCGCCCCGGCAGCGGTTGGGACATTGCGAACGTCGATGGCGATCTGGCGCCCGTCGATTCCGCCGTCAGCGTTGACCAGCTGCGCCGCGATCTGCGTGCCCAGGTACTCCTCTCCGGCCAGCGACGCGGCTGAACCGCTGAGCGGAAACATGGCACCGACCCGGAGCGGCGCCGGCTGCGGTGACCCCGGGCCGCAGGCCGCGGCCAGACCACCGAGCAGCACCGCGGTGGCGAGTGCTCCGCCCGGCTTAGGACCCACCGCTGGCGATCTCCACCTTCCGGCGTTCCCAGAAGGCGAGGCGGCGCCGGTACCTGCCGAGCTCGGCGCTGAGGATCGGCACGTCGACCTCAGCGGTCTCCTTGCGGGCGCTGCGGGTCTGCATGCCGGCACGGTCCTCTTCAGAAGCGGCGAGGAGCCGCTCCTTGTAGCCGACCAGTTCTGTGTACGCCGTGATCCAGTGGGCCACGTCGTCCGGGTGCTGGCTGTCCGGGTCCTCGCCGTCCAGGAGCGCTTCGGGGTCGACAGCGGTGAGGGCGGACTCCTGCGGATCGACCGCCTCGGTCTCGTCGTCGTCCCGTGTCGTTGGGGCCATCGCGCCCGTATGCTATTTCGCGCAGATGCCCGAGAGCACGCCGCGATGAAGGGCGACCGTGTCGAGGTGGTCGTCGACACCGGCACGGGCACTGCCCGGACCTACGAGATCGGGGCCACGCGGGCCGGCAGGCGGGTGGATGTGTCGACCGGACGGGGGATGGTCGAGGTGGCCGAGGTGACCCGTTCGGGTCAGCCGGTGCGAGTTGGACGGTTCATGGCGGCCCGGGTCATCGCCCTGGTGGAGCACCCTGCGGAGGAGCAGGGAGCGACTGAGCGCCGGCGGCGGCCGCGTCAGGAGCAGGAGGAAACGTTGCTGTGAGGCGCTCGAAAAGAGCGGCGTCCTCGCCGACCGGTCGCAGCGCGGTGACCGCAGCGTAGCCGGCAGCAACTAGGGCCATGTCAGTGCCGGGCTCGGCGGCGCCGGCGTCCAGCAGCGCTCCGGTGCGGACGTAGCCGTCCATCCGCTCTCCCATCGTAGTCTGCACCTCGCCGGCTCTGGCGACGTGGCCCGCCGCCAGCCCGCGCAGCTCGGCCGGCGGCACATCAGGGACGTTGACGCTGAGCACGGTGGCGGGCGGCAGCCTACGGAGCGAGGGGATGACAGCAGCTGCCACCGCCCGGGCCGTCTCCCAGTGGACAGCCTCGCGGCTGCAGAGCGAGACGGCAAGCGACCGCCGACCCCGGCCGGCTCCGGTGAGGGCTGCGCCGACGGTGCCCGAATGCGCAACCAGCGACCCCCAGTTGGCTCCGCGGTTGATGCCGGACAGCACCAGTTCCGGTGCCTCGCCGAAGCGACCGGCGCAGGCCAGCAGCGTTATGAGCGCCGGCGCCGCAGGCAGCGCGAACGCCTCGGTGCCGAGCCCCGGCAGATCGTGGCGGCTCACGACGATCCGGCCCTCCTGCTGAGACCCGCCCACCGCGGCACTGCTGCCGCTGGATTCCTCGAGGGGTGCTGCCACCAGCACCCGCAGGCCGGCGTCGAGCGCTGCCAGTGCCAGCTCGAGAAGTCCGGGGGACTCGATGCCGTCGTCGTTGGTGATCAGCGCCAGCGGGCGGCGGTCGGCGTCCACCTCACCCAGTCTGCTGGATGCGTAGTTAATAAGGAGTGAGTGAGCTTCCCAGGACGGTGCTGGTGACCGGGGCCAACTCCGGCATCGGGCTGGCCACCGTGCTCGAGCTGGCGGCCCGTGGGCTGCCGACAGTCGGCAGCGTGCGCTCGCCCGCCAAGGCGAGGGCTGTCCATGCGGCAGCCCGGAAGGCCGGCGTCGAGGTGGACACGGTGATCCTGGATGTCGCCGACGCCCGGCGCTGCCGCCGCGTGGTGGACACCGTGCGGCCGTACGCCCTTGTCAACAACGCCGGCATCAGCAACCTGGGAGCAGTCGAGGATGTGGGCGACGCGGAGATCCGGCACCAGCTGGAAACGATGGTCATCGGCCCGATGCGCCTGGCGCGTCTTGCCCTGCCGTTCATGCGCGAGACCGGCGGCGGCCGCATCGTCAACGTGTCATCGGTGTACGGCGTCGTCACCACACCGCTCTCCGGCTGGTACCAGGCCAGCAAGCACGCGCTGGAGGCGGTGTCGGACGCGCTGCGCATAGAGGTCGCCAAGGACGACATCCGCGTGGTGCTGGTCGAGCCGGGTGGCTTCGACACCGGCATCTGGCAGAACACCGCGGACGCCGTGGACCGGCGTGGCGGCAGCCGCTACCAGACGCCGTATGAGCGGACCATGCAG
>JAFAJR010000117.1 GCA_019236085.1 Candidatus Dormiibacterota bacterium | reverse complement strand
AGTGGTGGCTCGGCGCGACCTTGCCGCCGACCTCTGGGTCATCCGCCTCAAGTCCGACGTCGACGTGCCATTCCGACCCGGCCAGTACGTGACGATCGGCCTGCCGGTTGGCGAGCGGGTGGTGGAACGCCCGTATTCGGTGTGCTCGTCGCCCATCGAGCCGGAGATCGAGCTCTTCATCGAGCGCGTCCCGGAAGGGGAATTGAGCACGCCTCTCTACGAGCTGGCCGAGGGCAGCACCATGGTCATCCGCAAACGGGCGAAGGGCCTGTTCCTGCGCGATGCCCCGGTGACCGGCACGCCCCACGTCTTTGTTGCCACGGTGACCGGCATCGCTCCCTTCGTCAGCTTCCTGCGGACGGTGGCGGACCGTGCCCGGTCCGGCGAGCTGCAACCCGACCCGGTGCTGATGATCCAGGGCGCGAGCCGGGCCTCAGAGCTGGGCTACGCCGAGGAGATGCGGGCGCTGGACGCCGAGTTCGGCTGGTTCAAATACGTCCCCACAGTCAGCCGGCCGTGGGAGGACCCGGAGTGGGCCGGCGAAACCGGCAGGGTGGAGGACGTGCTGCGCAAGCACTCTGACGCCTTCGGCGTGGCTCCCGGCCACGGGGCGGTGTTCCTCTGCGGTCATCCCGGGATGATCAGCAACGCGCGGGACATCATGCGGCGCCGCGGTCTCAACGACAAGGAGATCCGCGAGGAGCAGTACTGGCCGGACTGACCGTGGAGTGTCCGGCAATACCGGGTATACTTCGCGTGTGGCGAAGGTGATGGTGTCCCTCCCTGACGATCTGCTGCGCGACGTTGACGCTGAGGCCCGGCGGCGCGGCACCACCCGCAGCGGGTTTCTGCGCGAGCTGGCGGAAGATGAGCGCCGGCGTCGCCAGGAGCTCCGAATTCAGCGAATGCGCGAGATTCAGGCTGAGACCCCCTCGCAGGGCCATGGCGGGAACGTCGCCGAGGTGATCAAAGCCAACCGGCCGCACTATTGAGCCGGCTGCTCGTCGATGCGAGCGTGATACTCGCTGCCGACGACGCCGATGACTCCAACCATGCGGCTGCCGCCGGCATCTTGACGGCGCCGGACGTCAGCAGCCTCGACCTCGCGTTCTACGAGGTGGCGAACGCAGCTATCTCGTCCTGGAGAAAGCCCGACGCGGCCCGGAGGGTGGCAGCACGAGTCTCCTCCATGGATGAGGACGGGCAGCTGCAGCGGATCGACGACCGGCTCCTTGGCTCGGCGATGTCGATAGCTGAGCGGCACGGCATCTCCGTGTACGACGCCGCATACGTCGCCGCTGCGCGACGAAGCCAGGCCACCCTGGTGAGCTGCGATATCCGCGACCTGGTCTCGAAGGGACTCGCTCGGCTGCCTCGCGACGCTCTCTCAGACTGAGGCAGCCGCCCTGGCGAAGCGCACCGCATTCTCCACTCCGTCGCGGTAGATCTCGCCGTGACCCGGCAGCACTGTCCGTGCATGGGTCGCCGACAGCTGCGGCAGCGATTCCAGCGCCTGGGCGGTGTTGTGGGTCAGCGCCCTGGGCATGAGACGCGGTCCGCGCTCGCCGCTCAGCGGATCGAGCGTGACCAGGGCGTCGCCGGTGGCCAGCCAGCCGGGCCGCTCGAACAGCACGGCGCACGAGCCGTCGGTGTGGCCCGGGACGTGCACGATGCGCGGCCGTCCCGGCACGTCCACCGTCTCGCCGTCGTCGAAGCGCCGGCTCTCAGCGATGGGGACGATCCGGGACCCGCGGTTGATTCCGAGCCCGATCGCCGTGTGGTACGCCTCCCAGCTCAGGAGGTGAGGGCGAAAGCTCCCCTCATGAGACTGCGCCGGCCCGCCGCGGGCCATCTCCTCATCGGCCGCGTGGAGCCAGATCGCGACGCCGGCCTCGGTCCGGGCGCGCTCGGAGAACCCGGTGTGGTCGCTGTGGGCGTGTGTGAGCAGGATGCAGTCGACGGCGTCGAGGCCGAGGCCGGTCGTCTCCAGCGCTGAGACCAGGCGTGTCCAGTCGCGTGGCGTCCCGGCGTCGACCAGGGTGACCTTGCCGCCCTGCTCCACTGCGTAGAAGTTCGAGACCCCGTTGGTGACGCGGCAGAAGCGCAGGGACTCAGCGGAAGCCAAAGCGGCCCTCGTGGAAGTCCCCGCTGCCGCTCCAGCGACTGATGGTGCCGTCGAGAACGGTGCCGTCAACCACGTCGCTGCCCAGGCGCCGCGC
>JAFAJR010000024.1 GCA_019236085.1 Candidatus Dormiibacterota bacterium | reverse complement strand
ACCTTGAAGCGCTCCGCCTCGTCCAGGCTCATCGACAGGTCGGCAGCCAGGCGCTTGGTGAACGACCGGCCGCCGAGCGCGAACATCCTGGTGGCTTCGATGCCGCCGTGGCGCACCAGCGCCAGGTCGGTCGTGCCACCGCCGATGTCGATGAAGACGCCGCCCACCTCGTAGGTCCCGTCGGTGGAACAGCCGCGGGCCAGGGCGTATGGCTCGGCGACCGTCGCCACCAACTCTAGGTCGAGTTCCTGGGCGATGGTCTGGAGCGCGCCGATGTGGGTGAGCGGCGCGAAGGTGTTGAACACCGTGATCTCCACCACGTGGCCCTGGAAGTCGACCGGGTTGGTGACGGCATAGCCGTCAATACGCACCTGGGTGATCGTGCTGTGCACCAGCTTGACGTTGACCTCGGCGACGCCCAGCTCCTGTGACATCTGCCGCACCGCTTCGCGCAGCGCCCGGCGCTGCACCGCCTGCAGGGCGGTGGCCAGGTCGGCCTGCGTGATGCGCGTCTGGGGCTGGGCCCGCGGCATGGTCATCGTGGTGCTGAAGCCACGCACCTGCTCGCCGGCGATGCCGATGACCGCCTGGCCGGGGATGGTTTCGCACATGTCCTCGGCCTCGGTGAGCGCCTTGTCGCAGTTGTCGATGACCGACTGGATGTCCGAGACGGCCCCGCCCTGCATGTGGGCTGAGGCCTGGCGCACCTTGGCCACCCCGAGCACGATGCCCTTGCCCTCCTGGCGTTTCACCACCAGCGCCTTCACGAACTCCGTGCCGATGTCGAGCACCGTGAAGTGGCTGTTGAACTCGTCGCGGCGACGCAGCAGAGAGAACTTGCGCTTGGACATCAGGCCGCCCTCCTCAGGAGCTCGCCTCGGATCGTATCCAGGGCGTCTGCGCGCCGGGCCGGGTCGCCGACGCCTCCCTGGGCGAACTCCTTGCGGCCGCCGCCCCGGGCACCGGTGCGCTCGGACGCCTGGCGCACCAGGGTCCCCGCGTCCACCCCGGCGGCCAGCGCTCCGCCGCCGACCTTGACCGCCAGCTGGCGCGGACCGATCGCCGCCGCCACCCCGTCACCCTGCAGCCGCTCGCTGAAGAGGCGGTCGACGACGTCGCGTACGTCGCCGTCGTCCAGCATCAGGTGGGCGAAGCGGAACGGCCCGGTGTCCTCCAGGACAGCCGCGGCCGTGCTGATCGCCGCGACCGGCGCTGAATGCCGGGCGGTGCGCAGCTCGCGCTCCTGGTTGCGCACCTGCTCCTGCAGGGCCCTGACCCGGGCCGGCACCTCGGCCGGCGGCGCCTTCAGCGCCCGGGCGGCCGCCTGGAGCGCGTCGCCCACCTCCCGCCAGCGGCGCTCGGCTGCGGCACCTGCGACCATCGTGATGCGCCGGATCCCATGGCCGATGCTGGACTCGTCGACGATGATGGCGGCACCGATCTCGCCGCTGCGGCCGACGTGGGTTCCGCCGCACAGCTCACGGGACCAGCCACCGAAGTCCACCACCCGAACCGAGTCGGAGTACGCCTCGTCCAGCAGCGCGATGGCGCCGCTGGCCCTGGCGTCAGGCAGCGCCATGAGCTCGGCGGTGCGCTGCAGGTCTCGGCGGATGGCGTCATTGACCTTCTGCTCCACCGCGGCGATCTCCTCGCGGCTCAGCGCCCGGGGAAACGAGAAGTCGAACGTGGTGTGGTCCGGCCCCACGAAGGACCCGCGCTGCACGATCCCCTCGCCGAGGACCTCGCGCAGGGCGCGGTTGAGCAAATGGGTCGCCGAGTGGTGCCGGGCCGCGGCACCGCGCCGGACCGGGTCGACAGCCGCGTGGACGCCCTGGCCCGGTCGCAGCGCGCCGGACCGGACCTCCACCCGGTGGAGCCGCGAGTCCGATCCTGGAACGGGCTCGGTGTCGAGGACGACGGCTTCACCCGCGTCCCAGGACAGCCTTCCGCTGTCCCCCACCTGGCCGCCTGCCCTGGCGTAGAAGGGCGATACGTCGAGGACCACGTCGCCCGCTTGGCCCGCAGCGATCTCGTCTCCCGGTGCGACGGCCGCGACGACCGAATCTGCTTCCAACGTGTCGTAGCCGACGAACCGCGTCGGCGGCAGCGCCGAAGCACTGAAGCCGGAGCGCCGCACCGCAGCCTGGCTGCGAGCCCGCTGCTGCTCCATGGCGGCGGCGAAGCCGGCTGTGTCGACGCCGGCGCCACGCTCCGCGGCGATCTCCACCATCAACTCCAGCGGCACCCCATGCGTGTCATAGAGGCGGAACGCGTCCTCGCCGCTGACGGTTCCGGCGCCGCCGCTGAGCACTGATTCCAGCCGCTTCAACCCCTCGCCGATTGTCTGCTCAAATGCCGACTCCTCCTGCCGCAAGGTCCGCTCGATCAGGTCACGGTTGTCGGCCAGCTCTGGGTACACCTCGCCGAGCACCGCAGTGAGGTCGTCCACCCCGGCGCCCAGCCCACCCTGCGCGCTGATTCGGCGGCCGTACAACGCGGCGTTGCGAACCAGGCGGCGCAGCACGTAGCCCCTCCCCTCGTTGCCCGGTACCACGCCTGCTGTGACGAGAAACGCTGCACCGCGCAGGTGGTCGCTGAGTACCCGCAGCGAGCGCTGGCCTTCCGGTCCGTCCGTGTTGCCGGATGAGCGCGAGCGGAATCCCGCCATCAGTGGCACGAACAAGTCGTTGTCGTAGTCGCTGCGAACTTCTTGCAGCACCGATGTCATGCGCTCGAGGCCCATCCCCGTGTCGACGGTGGGCTTGGGCAGCAGGGGCAGCGACCCGTCCGCCTGGCGGTCGAACTCCATGAACACAAGGTTCCAGATCTCGACCCAGCGGTCGCCGCCGCATTCGTCCTGCGGCGTGCATGCTGGCCGGCCGCAGGAACACGGCGCACCGAAATCCCAGTACAGCTCGCTGTCGTAGCCGCACGGACCGGTGTCACCGGCGGCCCACCAATTGTCGGTGAGCCGTGCGATCCGCTCCGCCGGGAGACCGACCTGCTCGCGCCAAATGCGCTCGCTGACAGCGTCGTCGGGGTAGATGCTGGCCCAGAGACGGTCCGGGTCGAGGCCGAACTCGCCGGTGCACAGCTCCCAGGCGTAGGCGATTGCCTGCTCCTTGAAGTAGCCGCCGATGGACCAGTTGCCCAGCATCTCGAAGAAGGTGTGGTGGTAGGCGTCGCCCACCGACGAGATGTCGTCGTACTTCAGCCCGGAGCCGCGGAACACCTTCTGCACCGAGCAGAGGTTGGGCGAGGGCGGCGTCCGCGTCCCCGAGATGTACGGCTTGAGCGGCACCATCCCGGCCACGGTGAAGAGAAGCGACGGATCGTCGTGGGGGATCAGGGAGGCGTTGGGCAGCCTGGTGTGACCGCGCGCCTCGAAGAAGCGAAGGAATCGCTCCCGAATCTCTGTACTGCGCACGCTATGTCGTTGGGGGAGACAACTGCCCCGATTCTACGGGCTCCACGTAACAGTGCCCGCCGCGCTGCGTTTCTCACGCATGAGGGCACGGATCCTGATGGGCGCCGCCGCCGGGATGGTTATGGCATGCAACCCCGCGGCGGCCACCCCACCGGCACAGTCTGTCACCTCTCAAGCCTCTCATCCGGCGTCCACACCTTCCCCGGTCGCCACACCAGCGGCGGCCCAAGCCCCCTTGCTCTGGAACGAGATCGACGACCCACAACGCGTCACCCCGCTGCTCGACGAGAACGGGAACAGCGAGGGTTCCTTCCCTGCGACGTGGCTTGTCTTCTCGACGTTGGGCAGCGCCCTGCTGGCGGGGCCGTCGATGGCCAACCCGCAGCCGCTCTACGAGGTGCGGGCGGGCGGCGTCGCCACCCAGCTGGAGACGGTCCCCAACCTGGAGGACGCGGTCGGCGCCCTCGACGGCCATGCCTGGGCCTGGCTGACTGCCGGCTCGGCGCAGCTCGGCTGCTCCGGCGCCGGTGGGAGCGAGGAGCTGAATATCGCATCGGCGCCGGGAACAGGCCGTGTCCTCGCTTCCCTGCCGGCGCTTCCTGACCGTGATTCGTGGAAGTTCGTCACCTGGAACGCGCAGGGAGTCGTGCTTCAGGCGATGACCTGCGGCCTCGACGCCGGACCTGAGGGACAGCTCATCGCAGTGGATCCGTCGACGGGTGCGATGCGTTCTTTGACGAGCCACCTCGCCGGGTGCGTCTTCCAGGACATCGCCGACGACGGAACAATGGTCTGCCAGCCGGCTCTCACCACCGAGCGCGTGATCCGTCCTGATGGAAGCATGAAGGACTTCGGACCTTCCGCCTGGGGCACGGGCGTGTGTCCTGATCACGGCGGCGTCCAAGGGTATGAAGGAGTGTCGCTCGATCAGGACGGCTCACGACTGGCCCTCGCGCTGACCTGTTCCGAATTGGACACGAGATTCGACCGGCTGGCGATCCTGGACACCCGCACCGGCGCGGTGACCCTGGGTACGCCTTCGGTCTACCTCGCTCCGGACGGCTTCCTTCCAGACGGGACGATCCTCGCCAACACGCCGGGGACGTTCGCCACAAATCCCGCCGGCGTCTCCTACCTGGTTTCACCGTCAGGAATCGCCAGGCTGCTGGCGACCGGCCAGGTGGAATGGGATGCCCACCAAGGGTAGCCGGGCTCAGGCTGGGGGCGAGTCCCCGAATTCCCGGCGCAGATGATCGATCGCAGCTCGCTGCAGACGGGACACGTGCATCTGCGAGATGCCCAGGCGCTTGGCGACCTCGGTCTGCGGCAGCTGGTCCACGAAGCGCAGCGCCAGGATCTTCCGTTCGCGCGGCGTCAGGTGGGCCATCACCCGCTCCAGAACCTCCTGGGCCTCCACCCGCTCCAGGTTCTCGTCCTCGCGACCCAGCCGCTCGCCGAGCGTCAGGGCATCGTCACCGGCCTGGCCGGAGGTCGACTCCAGGGACACCGAGTGCTGCGCCGGCGACACCTCCAGCGCCGCCAGCACCTCGTCGTCGCCGAGGCCGAGCCGCTCCGCGATCTCGCTCACCGTGGGCGGCCTGCCCAGCTCGATGCTGAGCTGCTGGGAGACGGCGTTGACCCTTCCCAGGTTCTCCTGCAACCGGCGCGGCACCCGGACTGCCCATGAGCGGTCACGGAAGTAGCGGCGGATCTCGCCGGCAATGGTGGGCGTGGCAAAGGTGGAGAACTCGTTCTCAAGCGACGGGTCGAAGCGCTCGATCGCCTGGATGAGGCCGACGAAGCCCACCTGCTCGATGTCCTCCAGCGGCTCGCCGCGGTTGGCGAACCGGCGGGCGATGAAGTGCACCAGGTCGCTGTTGAGGTCGACCAGTCTTTCTCGGGTCTTCGGGTCTCGCGTCTGCCGGTACTCCCGCAGCAGCCGGCGGATCTCCTCGCGCTCGGCCGTCGGCTCGGGTTTCGCCAGCGTCCGTTCCCGGGTCGCCACCGCACCGCCGCGCCGCGGCGGCGAGCTCACGAGACCCGGTACTTGGTCAGCCTGACGCGCAGGCCGCCGGTCCGCTCGTCGCGACGATAGCTGCTGTCGTCGACGAACAGACCCATGAGACGCAGCGCGAGGTCGGTCGCGGCGGCGTCAGCCAGCTGAGCAGCCTCGGCGCGGCGCCGCCGCTCGGCCTGGAGTGCCGCGGCCTGCGCCTGCGTCTCGGCGTCGCGGCTAACGGTGCTGCGCACAGTCACTTCGAAGCCGCTCCGGTCCAGCTTGAAAGAGCAGCGGACCTCGCCGGTCAGGCACCCCGACTGCTCCAGCGACCCCACGGCATTCTCGAACGCCTGGGAGACGGCGATCGTGAGGTCGTCCACCGAGACCATGTCGAACCCGGCGACGGTGGCCAGCGCTGCCGCGGTCCGCTTGGCCACGACGAGGTACGAGCGGTCGGCGGGCAGGCGGAGCTCGGTGGTCTGAGCCATTGCACTCAGCGCATACCCGCCGGGACCGGCGGCGAAACCACCGGCCCGGACCGGTGTCACGTCGGCGGTGCGGACGAGATGCGCCCTTCGGCGCGGCCCTCCTCGATGGCGTCCGAGATCTCGGACTCCCATTCGAAGTCGAGCTTGGCGCGCCGCGCCGAGCGCCAGCGCCAAAAGGCGGCCGCGGCAGCGACGGTGGCGACCAGTGCGAGCGTCCGGCGGCCGAAGAGAAACCCCATGTCGCTGTCTCCCAATGTGTGGCTGCTGGCGGCGATTATGGGATCCGCCGGCGGGCCGGCGCGAACGCGGTGCCGATCCCCTCGAAGACCCCGATCGCAACGGCGTCGGGCACCGGGTGCAGGACGCCCAGCGCCGGGCCGCCCAGCTTGAGCCCGATCGCCACCAGCTCGCCGCCGAGCACGCCGGCGGCGGCAAGCACCAGTAGCAGGAGGAAGGGGCCGTGGCGGGGACGCATCACGCGGGTGACCTGGGCGCCGATGAGCACGAAGAGAACCGCCAGCGCCAGGCTGGGGCTCACCGGGACGTGGGCCGCACCGCGATGTGCAGCTCGCGCAGCTGGTCGTCGTCGACCGGCGCCGGCGCATCGGTCATCACCTCCTGCGCCTGCTGGTTCTTGGGAAACGCGATGACGTCGCGGATGTTGTCGGTGCCAAGGCCTTCCATAACCAACCGGTCGATGCCGGCGGCGAACCCACCGTGCGGGGGCACGCCGTACTCGAACGCCTCGAGCAGAAAGCCGAACTTGCGCTGCGCCTCACCTGCGTTGATGCCAAGTGCGGCAAAAACGCGCTGCTGCAGCGCGGGGTCGGTGATGCGGATGCTCCCGCTCCCGGCCTCGCGGCCGTTGACCACGATGTCGTAGGCACGCGAACGCACTGCCAGTGGCTCCGATTCCATCCTGTCCGTATCGCCGGCGACGATGTTGGTGAACGGATGGTGCGCGGGCTGGATGCCGCCCGTCTCCTCGCTGCGCTCGAACATGGGGAACTCGGTGACCCACAGCATGTCGACGCGCGAGTCGTCGTACAGCTTCCTTGCCCGGCCGAGATGGTTGCGCAATGCACCCAGCGCCGCAGCCACGACGGGGGCGCTGTCGGCCACCATCAGCACGCAGTCGCCGGGTTTGGCGTCGGTGATCTCGCCGATGGCCTTGAGCTCGCCGTCGCTGAAGAACTTGGCGATGCCCGACTCCCAGCCGTCGCTCCGGCGCCAGAGATACGCCAGTCCCTTCGCCTTGGCTGCACGCGCCACGTCGGTCAGCCGGCCCTCGATCTCGCTGCGGTTGAGGTCGGCGCCGCCCTCGACGCAGATACCCTTGACTACGCCGCCCGCGGCGACGGTGCCGGCGAACACACGGAATCCGGTGCCCTTCAGCGTTTCGGTCAGGTCGTGCAGCAACATGCCGAAGCGCGTGTCCGGCTTGTCGACGCCGTAGCGGTCCATGGCCTCCCGCCAGGTGAGACGGGGGAATGGGACCGTGAGCGGCGAGCCGCGAAAGTCGCAGGCCAGCCACGCCGCCGGAATGATGTGCTCAAGCGCGGCGAAGACGTCCTCCTCGTCGACGAACGACATCTCGACGTCGAGCTGGGTGAACTCCGGCTGCCGGTCCGCCCGCAGGTCCTCGTCTCGCATGCAGTGGGCAAGCTGGAAGTAACGGTCGAAGCCCGCAACCATGGACAGCTGCTTGTACAGCTGCGGCGATTGCGGCAGCGCGTAGAAGCTTCCTGGGAAAAGCCTGCTCGGCACCAGGTAGTCCCGGGCTCCCTCCGGCGTGGCGCGGATCAGCTGCGGGGTCTCGATCTCGACGAAGCCGAGCTCGGCGGCCGCCCGGCGCAGCTCGGTGCAGAAGCGAGCCCGGGCGCGAAGCTGACGCTGCATGCGTTCACGGCGCAGGTCGAGGTATCGGTAGCGCAGGCGCAGCTGCTCGTCCACCTCGGTGTCCTCGTTCACCGGGAACGGCGGCGTCTTCGCCGCCGACAGCACGGTGCATGCGTCGGCATGCAGCTCCACCTCGCCGGTGGCGATCCTGGGGTTCACGTTCTGCGCCGACCGCTCGCGCAACTCCCCGTCGACCCGGAGCACGAACTCCAGGCGAACCTCATGTGCCGCGCGGTGGGCGTCCGGTGCCCTGGTGGCATCGATGACCACCTGGACCGTGCCGCTGTGGTCGCGGACGTCAAGGAAGATGAGTCCGCCCTGGTCGCGGCGCCGATCCACCCAGCCGTAGAAGGTGAGGCGCCGTCCCGCATCGTTGCGTCGCGGTGTGCCGCAGTAGGTACGCTCCAGCGTCACTGCTGCATCCCGAGGATGCGCAGGGTCAGCGCCGCCAGTTCGGCTTCGGGCACGCGTTGCTGCGAGTGCTGCGACAGGTCGCGCACGGTCACATTGCCGTCGCGGACCTCATCCTCACCGACAACCACCGCGAGACGCGCTCCTGCTTTGTCGGCGCTGCGCAGCTTGCGGTCGAGACGGCGTTCGCCGGCATCGAGCATCGTTCTGATGCCGGCGTCGCGCAGCGTTCGCGCCTGCCGCGCCGCTGCAGCCGCTTGCGGCGGATCGACGGACGCCACCAGCACGTCGACGCCCGCGGCTGCACCTGGAGCAACTCCGAGCTCTTTGGCAACCATGATGGTGCGTTCGACTCCGAGCGCGTACCCGCACCCCGGGGTCGCGGCGAAGCCAAGCAGCGCAGCCAGCCCGTCGTACCGGCCTCCGCCACCCAGCGCGTTCTGCGCTCCCGACAGGGTCTCATGCCAGATCTCGAAGACGGTGTCGGTGTAGTAGTCGAGCCCGCGCACCAGGCGGGGGTTGAGCGTGACCGGGATAGCCGCGGTGTCGAGGATCTCGAGCACGCGGCCGAAGAATTCAGTGCTCTCCCGCGACAGGGACGCCGCGATCTTCGGCGCGGACTCGGCGAACTGCGCGTCGCGCTTGCAATCCAGCAGCCGCAGGGGGTTGGTGTCCAGGCGGCGTTGGCAGTCGTCGCAGAGCCGGTCACGCAGCGGTTCGTAGTACGCGACCAGCGCTTCGCGGTATCGAGCCCGGTCCTCCGGTGACCCCAGGGAATTGACCTGCAGCTGCACGCCGTGCAGACCCAGCGCGGCGAAGAACCGCCAGGCGATCTCCACCACCTCGGCGTCGACCGAGGCTGAGCGCTCGCCGATGCACTCGATGCCCAGCTGGGTGAACTGGTGCTGGCGGCCTGCCTGGGGACGCTCAGCGCGGAACATCGGCCCTGCGTAGTGCAGCCGCAGCGGCCGCAGCTCCTGGTCAAGGCGGGCAGCCAGGGCTGCCCGGGTGACACCGGCGGTACCCTCGGGGCGCAGCGTGAGCGAGCGCCCGCCACGGTCGTCGAAGGTGAACATCTGCTTCTCCACGATGTCGGTGTCGCTGCCGACAGCACGAGCGAAGAGCTCTGTGGCCTCGATGATCGGGGTCTCCACCGGGCGGTATGCATGTAGCTCGGCGACTCGCGAATGGGTGTCCAGCACCCAGCGATACGCAGCCTGGTCGGCCGGCAGGATGTCGCGTGTTCCCCGCGGCGACGCAATCTCGGGCATGAGTGGGCAGTCTACGGACGGGCCGCGGCGACGCGACCGACGTCTGGCCGGGGAGCGGGACCCGTATTCGAGGGGTTTCCCGCTATGAACTGCTGCCAGGCGCGGCTAGCGTGGGCCACATGAACCAAGGCAACGCTTTGAGGTGACGGAGAGAGCGGCCAGCTCTTGAACGCGCTCGCATCGGCACTGACGACCTCAGTGGCGGGATCCAGTCGACAGTGACGGTGCACGCTGACGGTTCCGGTCAGGTGACCTTCATGAATCCGTCGGCGTTCACATCGAACACCGTGGAGTCGGGTTCGATCTCATGGACCTGCTCGGGCTTATCACCCTACGTCGCGAGCCACTGTGTGCACGTCGCGCACGGCTTCGAGACGCTCCAGCAACCGGCTCAACTGCGTCAGGTTCTGGATCTCCACGATGGTCGAGATCACTGCTGTGCGGTCGTCGTACACCTGCACGTCGGCGCCGCTCAGGTTGATCTTCGACTCCGCGATCACGCCCGCGATGTCACGCAGCAAACCGGTCCGGTCCCAGGCCTCGATCTTGATCGACACCGGGTAGACCTGGCGTGCGCCGGTCTCCCATTCCACCTCGACCAGCCGGTCGGCGTCGGTGACGTTGCGCACGTTGACGCAGTCACCGCGGTGCACTGTTACCCCTTTGCCGCGGGTGATGTAGCCACGGATCGGGTCGCCGGCTACAGGTTTGCAGCAGCTGGCCAGGGTGCTGAGCATGTCGGTGTGGCCGTGGACACGCACCTGGCCGGTGGGTGACGGCGTGCTGGTCAGTGGGATGCCGAGGGCCCTGGCGTCCGTCGCCGCTGCATCGCCGTCGCTGAAGCGGATCACGACGCTGCGCGCGCTGATGTCGCCGTAGCCCACTGCGGCGAGGAAGTCGTCCACGCTGTTGAACTTGAAGCCACGCGCCTGCTCTTCGAGGTCGTCGTCCTTTACCGAGGCGAGCGTCATCTGCCGCAGGCGGCGGAACTCCTTGTCCAAGAGCTCGCGTCCCTTCTGGATGTTCTCTTCGCGCCGCTCCTTCTTGAACCAGGAGCGGATCTTCTCCCGCGCACTGGACGTCTTGACGAAGGTCAGCCAGTCGCGCGACGGTGCATGCGGCGCCTTGGTCGTGAGGATCTCGACGATGTCGCCGTTCTGCAGGCGATGGTCGAGCGGCACCATGCGCCCGTTCACCTTGGCGCCGATGCAGTGGTGTCCCACGTCGGTGTGGATGCGGTACGCGAAGTCCACCGGCGTCGATCCCTGTGGCAATGAGCGCACATCGCCGCGCGGCGTGAAGACAAAGACTTCGTCCTGGAAGATGTCGACCTTGATCGTGTCGACGAACGTCTCCGCGTCGAGCACCTCCTTCTGCCAGTCCATGAGCAGGCGCAGCCAGGTGAAGCGTTCGTCGACGCGCTGCCCGTCAGGGCTTCCCTTGTAACGCCAGTGTGCGGCCACGCCGTACTCCGAGAGCTGGTGCATCTCGTGCGTGCGGATCTGCACCTCCATGGGCTCGCCGGTGTGCGACAGCACGGTGGTGTGCAGCGACTGGTAGCCGTTGCCCTTGGGCATGGCGACGTAGTCCTTGAAGCGTCCCGGGATCGGCTTCCAAAGCGAGTGCACCACACCGAGCGCGCCGTAGCAGTCCTTGATGGAGTCCACCAGCACCCTGATGGCGATGACGTCGTAGATCTCTTCGAACGCCTTCTGGCCGCGCTCCATCTTCTCGTAGATGCTGTACACGTGCTTGGTGCGCCCTGATATCTCGGCGTGCATTCCGAGCGGCTGGAACTCGCGAGCCAGGATCTCTCGGACGTCGCGGACGAATGCCTCGCGTTCCTCGCGCCGGCTCGCCAGCTTGGCCTCGACCAGGTGGAAGTTGCCCGGGTCGAGCTGGGCGAACGCGAGGTCTTCCAGCTCTCCCTTGATCTGCCAGATGCCGAGCCGATGGGCGAGCGGCGCGTAGATGTCGAGCGTCTCGCGGCTGATTCGCAGCCGGCGGTCCGGCACGTGCCCCTCGATGGTGCGCATGTTGTGCAGCCGGTCGCCGAGCTTGATGAGCACCACACGCACATCCTCGGCCATGGCCACCAGCATCTTGCGGATGTTCTCCGCCTGGTGCTCCTCGGCAGTGCGCACGTGGATCTTGCCCAGCTTGGTGACGCCGTCCACGAGCGTTGCCACGTGCTCGCCGAAGTCCCGTCTGATGTCGTCACGCGTGACCTGCGTGTCCTCCACCGTGTCATGCAGCAGCGCTGCGACCAGCGTGTCGCCGTCCAGCCGCAGGTCGGCGAGAATCGCCGCCACTGCCAGCGGATGCTCGATGTACGGCTCGCCGGTGAGGCGTGCCTGGCCCTCGTGGGCGTCCCGGGCAACGGTGTGCGCCCGCTCCAGGGCTGCTTGGTCGGCTGCCGGCAGGTATCCCGCTCGGCTCACCAGCTCAGCAAAGGGCATTGCCCTCACAAGTCTACGGCGTGACTGTGCTTTTCAAACCGGGACGCCGCTGAACCGCGCGCGCAGCACCTTCTTATCGAACTTTCCCACGCTGGTGCGCGGCACCTCGTCGATCAGCTCGAGCCGGTCCGGCAGCTGCCACTTGGCGAATCCGCGCTCGGCGAGGCTGCTCCGCAGGTCCTCCAGGCTGAGCGTGGCACCGGGCTTGAGCACCACGGCCGCGAGCGGCCGCTCCAGCCACTTCTCGTCAGGCATGGCCACAACTGCAGCCTCCACGACGCCGGGCAGCGACATGATCGCGTTCTCCATGTCGACCGACGAGATCCACTCACCGCCGGACTTGATGAGGTCCTTGGTACGGTCGGCGATGACGAAGTAGCCGTCGGGCGACCGCACGGCCACGTCGCCGGTGCGGAACCAGCCGTCGATGAACGCTTCTGCGCCGGCGTCCTTCCAGTACCGGTCGGCGACCCACGGTCCGCGAACGTAGAGGTCGCCCATGGTCTCGCCGTCGGCCGGCACCTCGTCGCCCTGCTCGTCGCGCACCGACACATCCAGCCCGACGATGGGAAGCCCGGCCTGGCAACGGACACGCTCCATGACCTCGTCGTGCGGCAGGTCCGCATGGTCGTGCCGCGGCCAGGCGAGGCTGGCGATCGGCGACGTCTCGGTCATGCCCCAGGTCTGGATGACCGGGATGTCGTGGTCGCGCAGCATCCGCTCGATGAGTGAGCGCGGCGGCTGCGCGCCACCACATGAGATGTGCCGCAGCGCCACCGGCCGCCGGCCGCGGCGGTCCAGCTCGTCGGCCACCGCGAGCCACACGGTGGGAACACCGGCGCTGATGGTGACCCGCTCGGCCTCGAGCAGGTCGACGAGCGCTACGGCGTCCAGGGGTCCTTCGCAGAACACGAGCTTGGCGCCCACCGCCATTGCCGTGTGCGGCACGCCCCACGCCATGGCATGGAACATCGGCACCACCGGGAGTGCGCAGTCACCGGGACCCATCGCCATGCCGCACGCGGAGGTTACTGCCATAGTGTGCAGATACACCGAGCGGTGGGTGTACACCACACCCTTGGAACGGCCCGTGGTGCCCGACGTGTAGCACATGCCGAACGGCTCGTGCTCCTCGATCTGCATCGGCTCGTGCACGTCGGGAAATGGGGCGATGAGGTCCTCGTAGGCGACCACGTTCGGCAGCGATGTCTCGGGCACGCGATCCGCCAGCGCGATGACCTGACGAACGCCCCGCAGCCCACCCAGCTGTGCCACCTGCTCCAGCAACGGCAGCTGATCTGAGTCGGCGAGGATGACGCTGTCACCAGAGTCCTCGATGATGAATGCCAGCTCCTCGGGCGACAGTCTGATGTTGAGTGTATGCAGCACCAGACGCACCGAGGGGACGCCGATGTAGCACTCCAGGTGGCGCTGGTTGTTCCAGGCGAGGGTGGCCACACGGTCACCGGGCTGCAGTCCCAGCGACTCCAGCGCGTGCATGAGGCGGTGCGCCCTCGCAGTGACCTGGCCGTGGGTGGAGCGATGCACCACGCCGCTTGCGTGGCGGGTGACCACGGGGACCGATGCGTTGTGGCGCCGCGCATGATCGAAGAGCAGCCAGCTGTTGAGCTGCACGTCCATCATCGCGAAGCCCTCCTCGTCAGTACGCCCGGGCCATCAACGCCATGTGGTCCGCGGGCTCGTTACATGCTATGCAA
>JAFAJR010000283.1 GCA_019236085.1 Candidatus Dormiibacterota bacterium | reverse complement strand
GGTCTGCAGCTTGTTCATCGACATCCCCGAGGCGGTCGAGCAGCAGATACTGAAGCGGTCGGAGGACATCCCGTTGTATGCGGTGGAGACCGTACGGATGCTCATCGACCGCGGCGAATTGATCGAGGAGGATGGCGGATACCGCGTCGCCGGCGAGCTCTCCGCCCTGCAGATCCCGCACAGCCTGCATGCGCTGATCGCGTCGCGGCTCGACGCGCTGGCCCCGGAGGAACGCGCGGTGGTGCAGGAAGCGGCGGTGCTGGGCAAGACGTTCTCCATGCCGGCGCTCACCGCGTTGACGGGCCGGCACCAGTCCGACCTGGAGCCGGTGCTGCGTGACTTGTTGCGCAAGGAGCTGCTCAGCGTCGACAGCGATCCGCGCTCCCCCGAGCGTGGTCAGTACGGCTTCGTCCAGGGAGTCATCCGCGAGGTGGCGTACGGCACCCTGGCGCGCCGCGACCGTGAGCGCAAGCACCTCGCCGCTGCGAATTATTTCGAATCACTCGACGACCCCGAGCTGGCGGGAGTGGTGGCGGCACATTACGTGGAGGCGCAGGCGGCGCTGCCGGAGGGCGCCGAGCGCGACGCGCTGGGCGCGCGTGCCCGCCAATGGCTCGAGCAAGCCGGTGAGCGCGCGATGTCGCTCGGCTCACCGGAACAAGCCCTTCACTACTTCGAACAGGCGCTGCAGCTCGCCGCCGCTGAGGACCGGGCTCAGCTGGCCGAGTTCGCCGGGATGGCCGCGACGAACGCAGCGCAGCCCGAGCGCGCGATCCCGTACCTCGAGCAGGCAGCCACTCTGTACGAAGGCCGGGGTGACGCGACCGCCGTGGCACGCGTGACATATCAGCTGACTAGGGCGCTCGGCTTGGCGCTCCGGCGTTATGCCGAGGGGGTCGAGCGGGGGCGGCGGGCGTTTGCTGCGCTGCCTCCAGACGCGCCCTCAGGGGTTGGCGCCATGCTCGCCTCCGGGATCGCCGAGCTGCTTCATATATCAGGCCGCAATTCCGAAGGGCTCGAATGGTCTGAGAGCGCGCTCGCACTGGCCGAGCGTGCCGACGACTCGGCCGCGCTTGCGGACGCCTTGCACGGGCGAGGCTCATCTCTCTTCAACCTTGGGCGCCACCGCGAAGCGTTCATTCTGATGCGCGGCGCGGTGGCGGTGGCCGAGCAGGCGGGCTTGCTCCGCGAGCAGGCCGGAGCGCTGCTGAAGCTTTCCGTCTACGTTGCCGAGGACGATCCACGGGAGGCGTTCACCGCCGCGGTGCAGGCTGCGGAGCTGTCACGCCGCGCCGGGGTTCGGCCGCTCGAGCTCACGAATCTCAGCAACGCCGCGGAACTCTCCATGTGGCTGGGAGAGCTGGCAGAAGCGAGAAATCGACTCGACGCGCTTTGGCAGCGCGGGGTGGACGACCAGACTCGCCGTTTCCTGAAGATGCTCCAGGCGCTGCTGACAGGACTCAACGTGGACCCCTCGCACGCGCTTTCCCTTATCGGCGAGGCCGAGGCGGAATCCGCGGCAAGTGAGATGGTGGCCGAGCGGAGCACCTTCTGGCGAGCTCGGGCGCTCTTCGAGCTGGCGGCGGGCGACGCGGAGGCGGCGTTTGCAAGCGCCACCGCGGCTGTCGACGCGGAGCCATCGGGTCTGAACACGGCCTATGCGCTCGCCGTGCAGGGACGGGCGGCGCTCTTCCTCCGCGACCCGGAGCGCGCACGCACCGCGCTGTCCGGCATGCAGGGTTTTCGCGGTCGCTGGATCACGACGATCCGCCGCGAGATCGATGCCGGCCTCGACGCGCTCGAGGGGCGCGGGGCGCAGGCAGTGGCGGGGTACCGCCGTGTCCTCGAGGAGTTCCGCAGCCTCGACACCCCACTCGATCTGGCGCTGTGCAACATCACTGCGCTGCTGGTCGGCGCCGAGACGGGTCGGGCCGCTGCCGCGGAGGCGCGGCAGATCCTCACGCGAATCGGCGCCACCCCATTCCTCGAGCTGGTCCCTGACGGCGCCGCGGTGATTGCGGCCGGCTGACCGAACGTGACCACCCGCTTCTGCTGCGGCGCTATCGCAACGCGATCTGACACAAGGAGGATGCTTCAATCGCATGGGTACATTCACTGAAAAAGAACTCGCGTACCTTCGCGATCAGCGACTGGCACGCATCGCCACGGCGGACAGCCGCGGCCGTCCGCACGTTGTTCCGGTGGGCTTCCGCATCTCCGAGGACGAGACTGACATCGAGGTCGGCGGCCACGGCTTCGCGGACAGCATGAAGTACCGCGACATGCGAGCCAATCCGCAGGTCGCAATCGTGATCGATGATCTCGTCAGCGTGAACCCGTGGACTCCGCGCGGCGTGGAGGTGCGTGGCAAGGCGGAGTTGCAGGACAGCGGCGGCACGGACCGTTTCGGCCCCGGCTGGGACGCCTCATGGGTGCGCATCGTGCCCGAGCGCGTGATTAGCTGGGGGATCGAAGCGCCCGCTTTCAGCGAGGGCAACCGCAAGTCGCGATCCATCGCTCGGACCTGAGCGGCGTGCCCCCTGGCGAATTCACCACTCAGCCGCAAACGCCCGGGCCTGGGCAACGTACGCGCTGGCTCCCTTGACCTCGTACAGCGCGATTGCGCGTTGCAACGTTTCCTGTGCGCCACTGCTGTCGCCACCAAGCCATAGCACTTCGGCGAGGGCCATCGTGACATCGCCCGTCTGCACTGGCGCCTGCGTGCCACGCGCGATCTCCGCTGCCTGGCTTGCCAAGCGCCGGGCGGACTCACGGTCTCCCCGCCGGGCCGCCAGCTTTGCCAGCACCGAGCACCCAAGCATCTGCGTCGCAACGTCTGCGGAGCCTCCGGCGTCGAGCCCTTGGGTGGCCCAATGCTGAGCGTCGTCAAACCGCCTCAGTGCGTACAGAGCATCCGCGAGCTGGCATGCGAGTGTTGACATCCAGCTGCGCTCTCCCATCGAAAGCAATTCCTCGCATCCATGTCGGGCCAGGCGCTCCGCCGCCGCCGGATCACCGGCCAGCCTCTCGATCCGTTGCGCCTCCTGCATGCTGGCCGCGGCGTCGATCGCCAACCCGCGCTCCAGCCGCAGCCGTCGCGTTGACGATGCCAGGGCGCGTGCTTCGTCGAGCTGTCCCCGGCAGGCCATGAGCGACGCCCGCCACACATCGAATAGCACTTCGTACAGTTGGCTCTCGCGCTGACGGTCTTCGAACCAGGCGAGCGCCTCGGGAATGGGAGTGGGTCCGAGCGCCACCGCGCCGGCGAGCAGATGCAGGATCTCGCGCTGGGCTCGCACGTCATTCGCTCGCTGCGCATGTTCGAGCGCACGGTTCAGCGCTGAGAACCCGTCTGCGTACCGGCACCCGTAGTGATGCAAGAAACCAATCGCGTGCCACAGCGACGCGAGAGCTGCGTCATCGCCGCTGACCTCGATGACCGGTCGCGCGGAGTCGATCACCGTTTGCAGCGAAGCGATGTACTTCTCCGGCTCGATCTTCGCTCCCCAGTAGCCTTCCATGAGCTCGGCCCGCAGCTCACCGAGGGAGTTGCCGGCCTGCGCGCACCGTTTGGCCAGCCCGGCTGCGCGCGCTACAGCCTCGGTCACGCGGCCCGACAAGCCGAGCCCATTGATGAGGCCCTGCTCGACATCCAGCTCCGGCTGGTTCCCTGGATGCAGCGCGACCGCACGCTCGAAAAGTTTGACCGCTGCGCTCACGTCGCCCCGTTGAAGCGCCGTGTCCCCAGCTTGGCCTAGGTGACGTGACCCTGCCGCGCCGAGGCGCGTCTGCACCGCATCGCTCACCGGGCCGAGCTCGCTGCGGTACCGGAAGGCTTGCTCGAGGTGGTAGCCGACGAGCGCATCGACCTCGATCAACTCGGTCGCGTGTTGCAACAACCACCCTGCAAACCGCTCGTGCAAGTCTGCGCGCTCCGCTTTGGGGAGAGCATCGTAGGCCGCGTCTCTGATCAGGATGTGCCGAAACCTGAAAGCATTTTCCCCAGATATCGAGGGCTTGTCGGGGCGTATAAGATCCTTGCGCACGAGGACCATCAACGTCGAAGGAATGTCCTCTTCGTCGGCCATCAGCAGTTCGACGGCTCCGGCATGGAATGACTGGCCTTCGACCGAACCGCGTTCGAGAACCCGGCGTTCGGGTTGGCGAAGCTGGTCCAACCGTGCGGCCATCAGCGCATGGATCGTCGGCGGAATCGCCACCTCTGGGGAGCGCGATTCTGCGGCCATGGCGAGAATCTCCATGATGAAAAGAGGGTTTCCGCCCGCGCTGGCGAGAATGCGCTCCCGCATTTCCAGCGGGATGGCCTCGTCACGGTCGAGCAGCTCGTTGATGAGCGCTGAGCTTTGGGTGACATCCAGTGGCTGGAGCAGCACTGTGCTCGCATCTAGTTTGCCTCCACCCCAGCCGGGGCGCCGCTCGAGCAGCTCGGGCCGTGCCACACAGAGAATGAGGATCGGCGCTTCGCGACTGAAATCCGTCATGTGCTCGATGAGGTCGTAGAGGTTCGACTCAGCCCAATGGAGGTCATCGAAAACCAAGACCACAGGCCGCCGGCGAGCCACGTGCTCGATGAGCTTGCGCAGCGCCCAGAAGATGTCGTTGGGTGTGGTCGCCGCGACCTCGTGACCGAGCAGAACGTTGACAGCAGTGGCGATGCTCTTGTCACGGCTTAGGAGTTCGTCGACGCCGTGATCAGCAGCCGGCTCGCGCAACTGCTTGAGCATGGACACGACCGGGAAGTACGTGATGCCTTCCCCATACGAGAGGCAGCGACCCTCGAGCACGGTTGCGTCGAGGTCACGCAGGAACTCGGCCACGAGGCGCGTCTTGCCCACGCCCGCGGTGCCCAGCAGTGTGAACAACGTTGCCGACTGTTGCTCGAGTGTATGCGCGAAGGCGTCACGCAACAATCGGAGCTCGTGAGCACGGCCGACGAAAGCGGCGTCACGTGCTTCGGCGTCCGTCGCGGCCGCCAGCCCCTGCAAGCGGTACGCAATTACGGGATGCTGCTTGCCCTTGAGCTCGAGAGGCTGCAACCGCTCGACGCTGAGGGACGAGGAGCGGACGGTGCGCAGCGTTTCCTGGCCCAGGATGATCTCTCCGGGCGCGGCCACCTGCTCCAGCCGGGCAGCCACGTTCACCGCATCACCGGTGGCCAGCCGCTCGCCTGTATCTGTCACCACCCGGCCCGTATTGAGTCCCATGCGCAAGCTGAGCGTGACGCCGTACTCGCGTTGCAGCTCGTCGTTCAGGGTCACCAGGCTGTCACGCAGGTCAATGGCGGCGCGCACTGCACGAAGTGCGTCGTCCTCGTGCAGAACTGGTACACCGAACACCGCCATTACCGCATCACCGATGAACTTCTCCACGGTGCCCCCATGGCGCTCCACGACATCGCGCGCGACCTCGAAGTAGCGCCGCAATATGCGCTGGAAGCTCTCGGGATCGGTCCGCTCTCCGAGTGACGTGGAGCCGGTCACGTCGCAGAAGAGTATTGTCACGGTCTTGCGCTGTTCGCGCGACGGCGCGACCTCCGCCAAAGGCGAGCCGCAGCCGTTGCAAAAGGTGGCGTCACCGGGATTCTCGCGTCCACACTTGGCGCAAACCCGCATGGTGCTAGCGTAGGGCAACCAAGAACGGCGTCTGGAACGAGACGGGCGTACGGCTGCCCTCCACAGCGAGGGAGTCTGGGTCAGAACCGGAGCAATTGCCGATCCTGAATGCACAGCCGCCGCGCAACGACGGTTGGAGCGGGAGACGGGAATCGAACCCGCAACTTCAACCTTGGGAAGGTTGCACTCTGACCGTTGAGTTACTCCCGCATTTGCGGCAGAGCATAGCCGTCGCGACGACGGGGGAACAGCCCCCGGCCCGGTTTCCCGGACCAGGGGCCTCCTATCCCCCTGGCCCTCAGCCTCGGACCACCCGCCGCCGCAGCCCCAGTCCCATGAGGGACGCGAGGCCGCCTGCGATGAGCAGGAGTGCTGCGAGCCACAGCTGAAGAGCGGCACCCGTCTCGGGTACCGAGATCCCGGCCACTCCACTGCCTGCGGAGCTGCCGTTCGCGCCGACCGTGATGGCCCCCACGCCGCCGCCAGGCGCCGAGGACGAGCCATCCGGGAGAGCGCAATCGCCTGCCGAGCCACCGGCGCTGGAGCAGTTCGCGGCATTGCCGCTGCCCGACGCCGACTGGCCGGCGTTGCCACCGGCACCGCCTCCCGCGGCGCTCATCGCGCCGCCGGAATTGGTTGCCCCGGCTCCGCACGAACTGCTCCCCGAGCTGCTGCTCGAGGTGCATTTCGCCGAGCCGTCGTTGCCCGACTCTGCGCCGGACCAGGCGTCTCCGCCATTGCTGTCGTCCTTCTGCGACTGCTTCACCGACCCGTCAGCTGAGCTGTCGTTGCCCGCCGTGGTGTCGGACGTGGCCTTGGACGAGCCCGACGTCGCGGACTCCGATCCACCGCCCGAGCCGCTGTTGGACGCGCTGCTGCTGCTCGAGGTGTCGCCACCCGTCGCATCAGCGGTGCTGCCGTTGGCCGCGTTGCCGCTGCCGTCGGCGTTCTGGCTGGAGTTGCCGCCGGCGCCACCGGTGGCGCCACTGGTTGCGGACCCCGAGTTCCATGCGTTGGCGGTGGAGCTGCTGCTGTCATCGCCGCTGCTGCTGGAGCTCGAGTTCGCGCTCCCATCGTTGTAGGTGTCAGCCTCAGACCAGGCGCCGCCGCCGTTGCTGTCGTTCCGCTGGGTCTGGTCGACGTCTGCATCCGAGCTGCTGTCGTTGGAGCTCGTCGTGTCCGACTGTGCGGTCGACGAGCCCGACGTTGCCGACTCGGAGCCGCCGCCCGACCCGCTGTTCGACGCGCTGCTCCCGCTCGTGGTGTCGCCACCGGTCGCGGTTGCAGTGCTGCTGTTGGAAGCGTTGCCGCTGTCCGTCGCTGACTGGGACGAATCGCCGCCGTTGCCGCCGGTCGCGGTGCTGGAGGCGTCGCCAGAGTTGCCGGCTTTGGCGGTCGACGAGCTGCTCCCGTCAGAGCTGCTCGACGTCGACTTGCTACCGCCGGTGTTGCCGGTTGCCGCCGCGGAGTACGCGTCGCCACCGTTGCTGTCGTCCTTCTGCGACTGGTCGACGTTGCCGTCGGCGCTGCTGCAGTTGGATGCGCTGGTATCGGACGTGGCGGACGAGCTCTTCGATGTCGAGGACTCGGATCCGCTGCCCGACCCGCTGTTGGACGCTGTGCTGCTGGAGGTGGTGGACCCACCCGTCGCGCTGGCGCCACTGCTGTTCGACGCGTTGCCGCTGCCGGTGGCGGACTGCGACGAATTGCCGCCGTTGCCACCCGTGGCGTTGCTCGAGGCATTCCCCGAGTTGGTCGAATCCGCGGTCGACGAGCTGCTGCCGGAGCTGCTGCTCGAGCTCGAGCTCGCACCGCTGTTGTTGTTGTTGCCGGACGTGTTGCTGCCGCTCGAGGTGTTGTCCCCGGTCGGCGGCCCGCACTTCCACGACGCGTTGTCCGACCCGTTGGTCGCAGACGCGTCACTGCACGCGTACCCGCCGTTGGAGTTGTTCGTCTGATCCTGGTCCACGCTCCCGTTCGACGAGCTGCCGTTGTAGGAGCTGGTGTCCGAGGAGGACGTCGACTTTCCCGACGTCGCGCTCTGCGATCCACCGCCCGACCCGGAGTTGGACGCCGAGCTTGTGCTGCTCGTGTCGCCTCCGGTCGCAGCGGCGGTGCTGCTGTTGCTTGCGTTGCCACTGCCGCTCGCGCTCTGGCTCGAGTTGCCGCCGTTCCCGCCGGTTGCCGAGCTCGACGCGTTGCCGGAGTTGCCGGACTTCGCTGTGGACGAGCTGCTGCCGTCACTGCTCGAGGAGCTCGACTTCGCGCTCCCCGTGTTGCCGGTCCCCGCGCCACTGTACGCATCCCCGCCGTTCGACGAGTCCTGCTGACTCTGATTCACGCTCCCGTTGGAGCTGCTGTTGTTGTCAGCCGACGTCTGTGAATTGGCCGAGGAATTGCCCGAGGTCGCACTCTCGCTGCCGCCGCCGCTGCCACTGTTGGACGCGGAGCTGCTGGAGGATGTGCTGCCTCCCGTGGCCGTGGCACCACTGCTGTTCGATGCGTTGCCGCTGTTCGACACGGTCTGCGTCGAATTCCCGCCGTTGCCGCCGGTTGCGTTGCTCGTGGCGCTGCCCGAGTTCCCCGAGTTGGCGGTCGATGAGCTCGACCCGTCGCTCGATGAGTTGCTCGAGTTGGCGCTGCCCGAGTTGCCCGTCGCCGCCTGGCTCCCGGCGTTGCCGCCGTTGGAGTCGTTGGACTGCGACTGCTTCACGCTGCCGGACGACGAGGAGGAGTTCTGCGCACTGGTGTTCGAAGAAGCGGACGCGTTGCCGGACGTGGCGGAGCCACTGCCCGACCCACCCGAGCCGCTGTTCGACGCGCTGCTGTTGCCGCTCGTCGAGCCGCCCGAGGCGGTTGCGCTGCTGGAGTTCTGTGAGTTGCCCGAACCCGACGCGCTCTGCGAGCTGTTGCCACCGTTGCCGCCTTTGGCGGTGCTGGTGGCGCTCCCGGAGTTGCCGGAATTCGCCGTGCTGGCGCTGGACCCGTCGCTCGACGAGCTCGTCGAGGTGGCGCCGCCGGTGTTGCCCGACTGGGCCTCACTCTGTGCGTTTCCGCCGTTCGAGTCGTTCGACTGCGACTGGGTCACTGATCCGTTGGCACTGCTGGAGTTCGTCGACGACGTCTGGCTGGAGGCGTTGCACGTCCCCGAGGACGAGCTGCCTCCCCCACCTGAGTTCGATGAGCCCGACGAGCAGTTCGTCGAACCGGATGCGAACACGAAGTGGTTTTCCACCGTCTGCACGACGAAGAAGGTCAGCGCCGCTGCGATCAGCGCCATGGCAACCCTCACGAACACCTTCTTCGCGATGGTGACCATTGCTTCTCTTTCCTTCATTTCGATCCGTGTTGTTTCGATCGATGCATCCCCCATCACCTGGGGTGGTGGACGTTGCTGCGACGTGAGCTGCGAGGTATTGGCTGCGCTCGCCGCCGGCGGCGCGCGGCCGGATTGATGCTGGTGCAGAGACGCGGGCGTCGGCGCCGCGCCTCCGGTGAGGAACGCGACAAGTGACGTCATGCGCCGTGCCGACCCGGTATCGCGGCGTGCCTGTGCGGCGGCGACGAGGACGGCAGCGCCGGCGCCGGCGGTGACGAAGACCGGGGGGTGCGGGGCGAGCGCCGATCGAACCGTTCGACTGACGGCGGCCCTGGCGGCCGAGGGCGTGCGCTCAGCGGCGGCAATGGCAGCCGCGGCCCACGCTGCGAGACGCTCCGCCGCGGCGGCAGACCGGCGCCGAGCTGTCGCGAGCCCAGTTCGAACGGTCCTCAGCAACGCCTGGACGCGGGACTGACCGGACCGCACGAATGCCGCCGTCGCATGCCATGCGGCATGCCCGACGGCTGCGATCGCCGCGACTGCATCGATCGCCACGCGGCGGGCGATGCGGCCCGATCGGACCGCGCTCTGCCGCACTGCGGCGGCAAGCCCGATAACTCCCGTTCGAACCGCCCTCATCCGCCACGCGACGACGGCGCGCAGCCCAGCCGCGGACCGGAAAGCCGCCTCGGTCCCTGCCGCGGCGCCGACTCTCAGGTCCCAGATGAGGCCGCAAAGGGCGGCGAGCCGGACGACGGACGCTGTGCGAATCCACCCGGCCAAGCGCCGCCGGGGGTGCAGCCGCCGGACGGTGCGGCCAAGCAAGAGCAGCGCTGCCAGCGCCCACACCCCCAGCAACCCCAGCCCGGCGACAGCGTCGCCGAGGCCGCCGGCCGCCGGGCCGCGGCTCGGATGTGAGCCGGCGGCCGATGGTGATGAGCCTGCGCTCGATTCTCCGGAGGAGGCGGCGCCGAGGGCGGGCCGCGACCCGCCTGACGAGGACCGCGGCCGGGCCATCCCCGTCGCCGAAAGCGGCGCACCCGCCGCACGTCCTGCAGGCACCGCTACCGCATGACCGGGCCCGGACGTCCCGCCCGAGCCGGCGCCGAGGCCGCCGGAACTGCCGCCAGCGGCTCCACCCGGCGCGGTCTCGCCCGGCGCACCCGCCGGCGGCTGGGTGGGTACGGGCCCCGTGCCTCCCGTCCCACCGGTGCCGCCGGATGCGGCAGGACCGCCACCGCCGAGCGCAGTCGAGGTGGCCGGGCCGCTGGATCCCGACGACGACTCGCCGTCGGCGTCGCTGAGGCCGATCGACGTGGAGCGCGCGTCGCCGGTGCCGCCGCTCGAGGCGGAGGACTGCGCAACGCCACCACCCTGCCCGGAGCCGGTGACCATGGAAGACGCATCGCCGCTGGAGCCCGATTGGGCCGAGGCGTTCGACGACTGCCCGGTGAGGCCGAGGGACAGCGTCGTCGCGTTGCCTGTGCTGCCCGAGGACGCTTGCGACCAGGAGGAGGCGTTGTGGCCGCTCTGGGTGTTCGACGGCGCAACGCCATCGTCGGTCGCGGCGGCGCTGCCCACATCACCGGAGGCGGCCGTTGCGTTGCTCCCGCCGGCCGGCTCGACGGCCACCGCGGTGGCGTTGCCCGTGCTGCCGGACTGCGCCGAGGACACCGGCGGCGGGCACTGGTTGCCCTCGAGGGTGGCGGCGGCGCCGGTGTTGCAGCTGCCCGAGGGGGCCTGCCCGGCCGTGCCCGTGCTGTTGGCCTGGGCGTGACCGACGTTGCCCGAGCGCGCTGTGGCATTGGCATCCCCACGTCCGGCGACGGCTACTGCTGTGGCGTTGCCGGAGCTGCCCGACTGTGCCGAGGAGGACTGTCCCTGTGAGCCAGTGCCGGCGAGCGGCTCGAGTGAGCCGCCGCCGGATCCACCGGCACCTCCACCCCCTAAGCCCGCGCCACCCGCATCGCCGGAGCGAGCTGTGGCGTTCGCGCCGCCCGACGGCGCCAGTGCGAGCGACGTCGCGTTGCCAGAGCTGCCTGACTGGGCCGAGGAACTGCTCCCGGCGCCCGCCCCGCAATTCGCACCCTGGGCGTTGCCGGATCCCGCCGTCGCGTCAGCCGGGCCCATCCCGGCGACGGCCAGGGCAACAG
>JAFAJR010000265.1 GCA_019236085.1 Candidatus Dormiibacterota bacterium | reverse complement strand
AGCGCTCCACGTCGAGGGCGTCCTCGCGCAGCTGCTGAAAGCTCGTGACGCTCCACACGTCAGCCGCGACGTCGTGCTCGGCGAGCATGGTCTGCGCTTCCAGCGCTGCGCGGATCGCAGTGCCTCCTGCGAGGAGACGCACATGGTGCTCGCGCTGTTGCTCGGCGGCACGGAAGCGATACAGCCCACGCACGATGCCGTCCTGCACGCCCTCGGGCATCGCCGGCATCGGGTAGTTCTCGTTGTACAGCGTGAGGTAGTAGAAGACGTCCTCGCCGTCGGCGTACATGCGACGCAGCCCGTCAGAAATGATCGTCGCCAGCTCATAGGCGAACGCCGGGTCGTACACCCGAACATTCGGCACGGCGCCGAACAGCAGCGGCGAATGGCCGTCCTCGTGTTGCAGCCCCTCGCCGTTGAGCGGGGTGCGTCCCGCGGTTGCACCGAGCATGAAACCGCGGCCGCGCGCGTCGCCGAAGGCCCACACCAGGTCGCCGACGCGCTGGTAGCCGAACATCGAGTAGAAGATGTAGAAGGGGATGGTGGCTTCGCCGTGGGTCGCGTACGACGTGCCTGAAGCGGTGAAGCTGCCCATGCTCCCCGCTTCAGTGATGCCCTCCTCGAGGATCTGGCCGTCCTTGGCCTCGCGGTAGGACAGCAGCATGTCAGCGTCGACAGGATCGTAGAGCTGGCCGAACGGAGCGTAGATCTTCACCTCGCTGAACATCGCGTCGAGCCCGAAGGTGCGCGCCTCGTCGGGGATGATGGGGACGACCCGGCGTCCGATCGCCTTGTCGCGCAGCAGGTTGCGCAGGATGCCGGCGAAGGCCATCGTGGTGGACGCGGCGCGTTCGCCGCTGCCCTTGAGGAACTCGGCGTACGACGGCGCGCCGGGCACCTGCAGCGGCTTGGCCCGCACCACACGGCGGGGCAGCAGTCCGCCGAGCGCGCGGCGCCGTGTGAGCAGATAGTCCACCTCGTCGGAGTCCTTGCCCGGGTGGTAGTAGGGCGGGTCGCCGGCGCCGAGCTGCTTGTCGCTGATGGGCAATTCCAGCGTGTCGCGGAACTTCTTGAGCTCCGCTTCGCCGATCTTCTTGATCTGATGCGTGGCGTTGCGTGCTTCGAAGAGCGATCCCAGCGTCCACCCCTTGATCGTGTGCGCCAGGATGACGGTGGGCGCGCCGCGCTGCTCCGTGGCCAGCTTGTACGCCGAGAACACCTTGCGATAGTCGTGCCCGCCGCGGCGCAGGTGCACCAGCTGCTCGTCGGTGAGATGTTCCACCATCCGCCGCAGCCGCGGGTCGGGGCCGAAGAAGTGCTCCCGGATGTACGCGCCGGTTTCGGTCGCGTACTTCTGAAACTCACCGTCGGTGGTGGAGTTCATCTTGTCGACCTGCACGCCGCTCACGTCACGTGCCAGGAGGTCGTCCCACTCGCGGCCCCAGATGACTTTGAGGACGTTCCAGCCGGCGCCGCGGAAGATGCCTTCCAGCTCCTGGATCACCTTGCCGTCGCCGCGAACCGGTCCGTCGAGCCGCTGCAGGTTGCAGTTGACGACGAAGATGAGGTTGTCGAGTTGCTCGCGCGCCGCCAGTGACAGCGCGCCCAGGGACTCCGGCTCGTCGCACTCGCCGTCGCCGAGGAAGCACCAGACCCGCGAGTCGCTGGTGTCGGCGATCTGCCGGTTGTACAGATAGCGGTTGAAGCGCGCCTGGTAGACGGCGTTGAGCGGGCCCAGGCCCATCGACACCGTGGGGAACTCCCAGAAGTCCGGCATCAGTCGCGGATGCGGATACGAGCTGAGGCCATTGCCCCCCGCCTCCTGGCGGAAGTTGTCCATCTGCTCTTCGGTGACCCGGCCCTCGAGGTAGGCACGGGAGTACATGCCCGGCGCCGCGTGGCCCTGGTAGTAGATCTGGTCACCGGGGCGCCCGTCGTCCTTGCCCTTGAAGAAGTGGTTGAAGCCCACCTCGTACAGCGAGGCGGCGGAAGCATAGGTCGACAGATGGCCGCCGATGCCGTCGCTCTTGTGGTTGGCCCGCGTCACCATCGCCGCCGCGTTCCAGCGGACGATCCGCCGGATGCGCCGCTCCATCTCCTCGTCGCCGGGAAACCAGGTCTCCTGGTCCGGCGGGATGGTGTTGATGTAGGGCGTCGACACCAGGGAGGGGACCGCCA
>JAFAJR010000187.1 GCA_019236085.1 Candidatus Dormiibacterota bacterium | reverse complement strand
ACGGACACGTCGCGCGTGTCCAGCACAAGCCGCTCCACCGTACCGCGGTTCACCACCGCGCCGTTGGCTGCCTTAGTGCCGTTGAGGACGTTGCTGACAAAAACGTAGGAGTCATCACCGCGGTCGGTAGTGGTGAGATCCCAGGGCCCGTTGATGCCGTTGCCGTCGAGCGTCTCCACCACGTGGCCCCAACGGTTCAGGATGATCAGGCAGCCGGCCTGAGCGGTGGCCGCTGTGCCGTCGCGGGTGGGCAGTGACCCGACGATCACCCACTGGCCCTGCAGGATGCCGAGCGCTGTGGTGAGCCCAACGCCGCCGGGGCAGTCGCGGACGTCGTCGCGATCGATATGAGCGAACACGGTGAGTGCGCCCGTCCCCGGGTTGAGTTCGACGATGGTGGTGCCCGTGCCCTGCAGGTTCTTGGCGTCGTTGAAGTTACTCACCAGCACGTCACCCTTGTGCAGCCTGCCCGCATCACGCTGCACCACTACGATGCCGTACGGGTTGACGTCACCATTGGCCGGAACTGTGGTACCGATGGTGCTCACAGTGGTGAGTCCACCGATGAACGAACCGCCTGCGGCAACTCCGGAGACTCCTGCCAGCAGGGCCGCGACGGCTCCCGCCGCGCCCGCCACGCCACGCACACCTCGCTGGGCTGTCACCGCGCACCTCCCGGACGCGGGCCGGAAGCCACCGGCCACTGAACACGTCCAGGCTGGAGTACGCCTGCTGGTTACACCTCAGCTGCGGAGCAGGGTCTGGAAGAACTCGCGGTACCGCTGCAACGACAGGCGCAGATCCTCTGTGGACACATCCTTGCCACCGGCCCACTCAGTCTCGAGGCGTTGACGCTCATCGGCGAAATTCCGCGCCAGCTGCTGAATAACCTCGGCGACAAGCGCATCAGCGCGTTCGACAGCCTGGCGCGGCTCGTCAACGAACATCCCCTGGATTGCCTGCCACTGTTCCATGAACCCGGAGCTGTCGGTCAGGAGTCCCACAGCGGTGTCGGCCGACGAAGCGGCAGTTGCCCCGGTGAGATTCACGTCGGTGTCGCGGGTGCCCACATTGGCGATGTCCTTTGTGGACATGGCGGGCTGCGTGCTCGTCTCGCTCATCGCTCACCTCTCACTGGGGTGTTTGGGTTCTGCGCTCCGGGCGCCCCGGCTGAGACGGGCGGCGGTGGCGGCGGCTGCTGCTGATCAGCGACTGCTGCGCGATTCGCGTTGTCGCCGACAGGCTCGAGCAGCTTCTGGAACAGCGCGCGGTACTTGACCATCGCCTGCCGCAGATCCTCGGTCTCGCCGCCTGCTTGCGGGGCATGCAGAGCGATGTCGTGGGCCGAGCGGTACGTGTCCACGAGGTCCGGGTGGTCGACAGATACGTCGGCAGCGCGCTGGTCGAACTCAGCAACCGGATAGCCACGATCCGTCATGACCTGCGAGACGAGCACATCTGCCTGGCGCACGCTCTCGCCGGGAGCGTCGACGAACGCTGTCTGGATCTGCTGCCAGCGGGCTGCGTACTGCTGCTGCGCGGGCGCCGGGAGAGCCACCAGGTGAAACTGCTTGTGGCGGTTGAGCCGGCCGCTGAGCTCCTTCTCAGCTGCCGCGCGGTCGTCACCCCTGTCACGCACCGTCCGTTCGTATTCAGTGCCGAAGTGGCGGCGCAGCCGCGTGGATCTCTGGCTCGCCGCCAGGGCGATTCCCACGGCGATCAGCACCACGACGGCGACGATCACAACAATGAGCACTGCGGACATAGGCTGGCCTCCTCGAACTACTAACCTAACGTCGCTGGTGTCAGAGAAGCGGATATCGAAGATATAAGAAACTGCGCCTCGCCTACTGTACACTGCCGTCCCGCCAGGCGAGGTGCGATCGCTTCGTTTGCTCAACACTGAAGGGCGGTCTCACCTGAGCGCCGGCACGCCGCAATGACCACAAATTCGCCAATCGGCCCTAGAATGCGGTCGCTCGTGAGCGCGCAGGTCCTGGCCAACAACCTCTGGGTGATCATCGCCGGCCTGCTTGTGTTCACGATGACGATCGCCGTCGGCTTTCTGGAGGTCGGTGAGCTCGGCGAGACGTTCCACGTCAGCTTCTTGAAGACCGTGCTCATGACCGGTATCGCGCTCGTGGTCATGGGGGTGATCGGCTTCAACACCGCGTTCGCGCCGACGGTCGGCGGCGTCATCGGCAATCCCTTCTACCAGCAGGGCCTGCTGCTCGGCGGCTTCTCGGCGAGCGTCGGCGGCGTGTGGTGGTCGACTCAGTCGCAGGGGTTGCAGACGGGGACCTATTTCCTCTTCGAGACGGCCTTCGCTGCGGTGACCCTTGCGCTCGTGGGCGTGATCGTGCTGCGCAAGGTGCGGCTCAGTGTCGTCATGGCCTACGCCGTCGTGTACTTCGTCCTCATCTGGAACCTGCCGGCAGCGTGGATCTGGAACCCGAGCGGATGGCTCGCCAAGCTCGGCATGGTGGACTTCGCCGGCGGGCTCGTGGTGCACGCCGCGGCGGGTGCCGCCGGTCTCGCGATCATGGTCCACATCTGGCGCGAAGAGCGCGGCGCCGGACGGGCCGAGAGCGAACAGGCGGCAATATCGATCAGTCCTGGCTGGCTCACCCTCGGCATCCTCCTGCTGTGGGTAGGCTGGTTCGGCTTCAACCCGGGGAGCGTGCTCGCCTTCAACCAGGAGGCGATCGTGGTGGTGCTCACCACCTTCCTTGCCGCAGCGGCAGCGATGGTGTCGCTCACGCTGTGCACGTACGCGGTAACGCGCAAGAGTCCCGGCCTGCTCGAAGCCGTCAACGGCATCCTGATGGGGCTGATCATCATCACGCCGCTTGCCGGATTCGTGAGCCCGGGCAGCGCAGTGGTGCTCGGCCTGCTGGGTGGCCCGGTATTCATCGCCGGCGAGTGGCTGCTCGTCCGGGTGCGCTGGCTGTCAGACCCCGTCGGCCTGCTGCCCGGCCACCTGCTCGGCGGCGTGTTCGGGGTGACGATGATCGCGTTCTTCACGCAGACGCCGTTCGCCGCGGGTTCCGGCTTTCCGACCCTGCCGAACGG
>JAFAJR010000092.1 GCA_019236085.1 Candidatus Dormiibacterota bacterium | reverse complement strand
TCGCGAGCGGTCCCACCACGACCGGTGCGAACCCTGCATCCTTCACGAGCTGCTGCGCGACCTGTAGCGCCTGCGGGTCATCGCCGGCGAGAGGAATCGCGATGGGTGCGCCTTTGCGGTGTGCCTCGCTGCGCAGGTCACCGGAGTTGATGGCGTTGAACGCCCGCACCAGACGCACGCCCGGCAGAAACTCCGCGGAGGCGACGCCGGTCCCCTTGCGGCGTGCCTCGACCGCCATCTGACCGTCGCGCTCGGGGTAGGGATTGCCGGTGTCGAGCACGATCTTGCCGGCAAGATCGGACTTGAGCTCACGGCCCACCTGGGGCAGTGCGCCGTAGGGCACGGAGATCAGCACCACCTCACCGAACTGCGCCGCTTCGCGCGGAGTGCCGACGCGCGCCCGAGGTCCGAGCGACTTCGCGAGCGCCTGCAGCTCCTGTGGATGGCGCGAGGACATGAGCACTTCGTGGCCGGCGTTCACCCAGAGCATGGCGAGCGTGCCGCCGATATGCCCGGTCCCGATGATGCCGATCTTGAGCGGTGCCGCCGGCTGCGATGGTGGCGTGTCGGCAGGAGCTGCGCCCACGGCGCCGAGCGTGGCCGTGACCCCGGCAGCAGCGAGCGCCACCATCACGGCGAGCTCCGGCATGAGCGAATTGCATTTCTGCAGCGTCTTCATATGGGGGAAAACTCCACCCGCGTGCGCCAGTGCGGGTCCGCGGGATCGGTGGTATCGATGACGAGTGTGCCATGGGCGTGCTGGGCACTCGAGGCAATGCGCAGCTGGAGAATGTCGCCGCAGCCGCCGGCGATCGGCAGCGGCGAGATGACCGAGAGCGGCCTGGCAGCGGCAACATCCTCGGCAGAGCCGCTCAAGGGCTCGATGTGCGCGCCGGTGATCTCAACCGTCGGCACCGTGACGAACCGGTATTCCACCGCGCCCTGCCAGCCACCCTTCGGCGCCGTGCCGGCGGACTCCAGGGTTACCGCGCGCGTGAGCGGTGGCTCGAGCAGACGCACCTGGTGCGGCACAGCCGGGACCACCTTGCGCCTGACATCGAGCGGCAGTTTCCAGTCGATGACGAACTGCAGCGGGAAGCTGCTGCGGCAGCGCACCGAGTACAGCCCGTGCCATTCCGTTCGGTCGGCGTTGGGCGTCAACACGATCCGCTGCTTATCGCCCTGGGCCACCACGTAGATCGAGCCGGGCGTCACCAGAAAATCGTGCGCGACGATGGCCGACACCTCGTACATGCCCAGGTCGTGGTTGGCCTGGTACTGCGCTGGGGTCGTATCGCGCAGCTGCACGTCGCACGCACACAGCAGCAGCGCGGCGGCGAACGCCATCGACCGTGTGAGCCTGCGCATCGCGCCGATCGTCCCCGGGAACGTTATGTTGGCATGTAGGTACGCCGGCGGCGCCTCGGAGCCGCGTACAACTGCGCCGCTGTGCTAACGGGACACAGCGTCGTGAAAGTCAAGCGGGACGGAAGGACCCGGTGCTACTTCCGGCGGCGTGCCACGGAACGCTTCGCGGCGCGGAACGAAATCCCGGCACGCATGGCCTTCTGCTGTACCGCGGCCGCGGTACGCCCAAGCTTCCTGGCGACCTGACTCGTCGGGGTCCCGGACTTCGCGAGCGCCCGAAGCGCTGCCAGCTCGCGCGCGCTCCAGGATGCGCCGTCATTCGGTGGACGTCGTGCCATTAGTCTTCTCCGCAAAACACCCAACGAAGGGCCGGAGTCGGGATCATACACTGAATCGCCGACTGTGCGAGCGGGGGAGACGCCTCGGTTACATGTTGGAAATGCCCAACTGTCTGGACCAGGTCTGACGCTGCGGCCGCGGCTCGGATATCCACATGACACACAACTTGTAACTGTCGCAGATGTGGCGTCGCCGCAAGTGCTTGCGCCGGGACGATTGTTCGCTGCGCCACCGTGCAAAGCCAGCGTTCGTGCCCTGACCGATGCGCCGTCAAGGCGCAGGCGTCGGCAATTTCCGACAAAGCCCGCTGGCCCCGTGTTTGAAGGCCCGGGGACCAACACTACTGAACCACGATGGTGCCGACCATGCGTGGGTGGATGGAGCAGGCGTAGTGATAGGCTCCGGGCTGCTCGAAGCGGAAGGAGAAGCTCTCGTTGGTATCGAGGGCCGCGGAGCGAAACAGTCCGCTGTCACTCACCACCGTATGGGGCTCGTCGTCCTTATTTGTCCAGGTAACGGTCGAGCCCGCTGCCACGGTGAGCGAGGTCGGAGCGAACATGAAGTCCCGGGCCATGACGATGGTGGGATCGCCCGCCGCGGCGCTGGCGTGTGAGCTGCAGGGGCCGAGAGCGGCTAGCAGCAGCGCGGCAAGATACGGCAACAGCAACTGACGCAGACTCATGCCGGGCTCCCTGCAGCGATGGTGGTGTCATCAAGCCGTAACGCGCGCGTGTGCTTCACCACGGAGACGCTGGTCACGCCGAGCATGGCGGACAGCTGCTCCGCGGGCACCTTCAGTGGCCCGGGGCCGGCTGCTTCGCCGGCCACCGGCTGCGGGTAGGCAGTTGAGCGCGCCGTGTGGAACGTGACGTTGCCCTCGACCTTCTGCACGATCTGGTGGATGTGCCCGTTCAGCACCGTAACCGAACCGAAGCGGCGCAACTGCTGCATGAGCTGCGGAGAATCCCCCGTCCCCCATCCCCACGGCTCGTAGATCGTCCACAGCGGCATATGGGCGAAAACCACGAGCGGGGTGCTGGAGGAGCGTCCCTTGAGATCATCGGCGAGCCAGGCGAGCTGCTCGGACCCGAGCGTGCCGAGCCCGCCTGGCTTGAACTGCAGCACGTTGACGAGCGCGACGAAATGCACGCCGGCATGATCAAAGCTGTAGTAGCCCTTGCCGCCGGAGGCTTTGCCGAACCGATTGAAATACTCGCTCACCGTCGCATCGGTCGTGTCGTGCTCACCGGGCACGGTGTGCATCTCGGTGGTGCGCAGGCGCGAGAGCAGCTGCTGCGCCAGATCGAATTCCGCCGGCTTCGACAGGTGCGTGATGTCCCCGGTATGGATCATGAGCGCGGGCTGCTCCGGCAGAGCATTGACGAGGTCGACGGTGCGGTTGCACGTCGCGACCACATCGGGATTGGCTTCCTTGTTGAAGCCGATGTGGGTGTCGCTGATCTGCACGAACAGCGGCTTGCCGAGCCGGGCGGCGCCGGTGCGATCCTCCGCTGCGAGCGCGAGCTCGATGGGTGTGAACACACCGCCCGCAAGCGCAAACAGCGTTC
>JAFAJR010000026.1 GCA_019236085.1 Candidatus Dormiibacterota bacterium | reverse complement strand
GTGCTCGACGGTCGCGGTCGACACCGGTGTGCTCGCGTCCGTCTGACCGGGGCCGCGCGAGATCGGCTCCGCCGTCTCCGTGGAATCGGCTGCTTTGGGCATTGCTGGTCCTCCGGGCGGGTCTGCATGACCCTCGGAATGGGTGAGACGTGTGCTGCGACGCCGCTCCGGGTACTGGATTCGAACCAGTGACCTTGCGGTTAACAGCCGCCTGCTCTACCGCTGAGCTAACCCGGATCGCGCGCCGAGTTTACCCCGAGGTCGGCGCCTGCGACGCTTGACGCGCCCGGCCCGTGAGATCGATGCCGCCGATCTTTTCCGAGTCGAAGATCTCGGTCACACCCGACACGGGCTCACTGAAATCGATAAACGGGGGATAGATCCGGCTCAGGTTCTCGCGGAATTCGACGTTGAAGGGATCGGCTGAACGGCTGAACTCGCGGTTGGCGCGGTCCGGATCGCTCCCCTCGAGATAGATCGCGCTGATCGGCCCCTGCTGCGTGTGTGCGATCCACACGATCTCGAGTCGCTCACCGAGCTCGCGGCGGGTCCGCGTCATGCCCTCGCTGCCGAAGGTCCGCTTGGCCCACTCACGCCCGTAGTCGAGCTGGTCGGGCAGGACCGGGGCGCAAAAGGCGAATCCCTGGCCGCGCTGTGTCGCCGATTCGTCGGTCCACTGCGCGATGAGCTCGGGGAGTTGCTCAGGAGGCTGGGTCACGTCGATGCCGTGCACCTCCTTCACCTGCTCGACGAACCACCGTCCGATCTCGGTCGTCGGATTAGCGACGGCCCCCATGGTCTCCATGAAGCTCTTCTCGGACTCGATGTAGGCGACCACGAAGTCGCCCATCTCGGTGTGCTGCAGATAGGCGCGCTCCAGCACCACGCCGCTGGCCGCGCGATCCTCGCGATACGCGTCGGGCTCCGCCTTGAAGCGCTTGGCGATCTTCTCGGGATCCTGCCCGGGAACCACCGGATAGGGCAGCACAACCCTGGTCGTCATGGCCTGTCTCCTCTCATCTCGCCCGCATGGCGCGGACCGTGGGGCGACGATACTCCTGTCCAAACCGGCTGTTGGGACGGTTCGGGAATTTCATCCAGCCCAGGTGCCGGTGGCGAAGTGCGAGACCAGCAGCAGTTGCAGCGGCACTCCCGCTGCACACCACACGACGAGCACCGCGCGGCGCTGCAGCGCGACGTGCGCCACAGCGATGAACAGCGGAAATGCGGCGAGCGCGAAGCGATTCGTCGAGGTCAGCTCGGTCGTGCTGGCGAGCGCCAGCGCCGATACGCCGAGCAGGACGCCGTAGGAACGCCGGACCCCCAGGAAGACGTACACAGCCGCCGCCGTGATCAGCACCAGGGCGACGAGGTCCAGGCCGAGGACGAGGTGCCGGCCCACCACGGCCTGCACTCCTTGAGCCACCGCGACCCACGGCGGCGCCAGCGCCTTGCCCCAGAGCCGCTCCACGCTGATCGGCAGCAGTGCGTCGCCGAATTGCCGCCAGGCGAAGGCGCAAAAGCCGGCCACCGCCAGGACCGGCGGCAGAACTACAGCTAGTGAAGCGCCGATCATGCGGCGCCGCGTGACGCCGGATGACCAGCACTCGACGAGCAGCGGGACCACGGCGACGATCGACCACAGCTTCGAGAGCGTGGCGAGCGCCACCAGGATCCCCGCAAAGGTCCAGCGTCGATTGCGTGCTGCAAGGAACGAGCCGCAGAGGCACGCTAGCTGGAACGGCTCGGCGTAGGGCGCGGCCAGAAAGAATGCGCTGGAAAAGCTGAGCAGCGCGACTACGGCGAAGCGTGCTCCCAGCCGGCCCAGGTCGCGCTCCGCAAGGCGGTAGAGCACGACGAGCGCGACGATCTCCGCGACGGCGCTGACCAGCATCGCAGCGGCCAGCTCCGAGATGTGCAGCACCGAGGCCAGGAGTCCGTCAAGGGTCCAGGGCAGCGGCGGGAAGGCCAGCAGCTTCGGCTGCGACACCGGGTAGCCGTGCTGCGCGATCTCCAGGTGATAGGTGCTGTCCCAATGCATCCACGGCGCCAGCAGCGCCGAAGGGTCCTGGGCGATGAGCTGCGGCGCCGCACCGTGGTAGGCGGCCACCACCGCGGCCGCCTGGACCACGATCCGGGACACGGCGAACGCGGCGAGCGAGAAGATGATCGCCGGGCGCAGCCCCGACCCCGTCATGGCGCGATGGTATGCGCCGTCCGGCCCTGAGGCCGGTTACTCCAGGTAGTCCTTGAGCTTCTTGCTGCGCGACGGATGGCGCAGCTTGCGCAGCGCCTTGGCCTCGATCTGCCGGATCCGCTCCCGGGTCACCCCGAAGCGCTTGCCCACCTCTTCCAGGGTCCGCTGGTGTCCGTCGATGAGCCCGAAGCGAAGCTGCAGCACCCGGCGCTCGCGCGGCGTGAGTGTGTCGAGGATGTCCTCCACCTCGGTGCGCAGCATGGTGAGCGAGGCGGCCTCGGACGGCGCGGTGGCCTCCTTGTCCTCGACGAAGTCGCCGAGGTGCGAGTCCTCCTCCTCGCCGATGGGCGTCTCCAGCGACACCGGGTCCTGCGAGACCTTGGTGATCTCGCGCACCTTCTCCGGTGTGATGCCCATCTCCTCCGCGATCTCCTCGTCGGTGGGCTCGCGGCCCAGCTCTTGGAGCAGGCGGCGGGAGACGCGCACCAGCTTGTTGATGGTCTCCACCATGTGGACCGGGATGCGGATGGTCCGCGCCTGGTCGGCGATGGCCCGGGTGATGGCCTGGCGGATCCACCAGGTGGCGTAGGTCGAGAACTTGAAGCCCTTGTGGTAGTCGAACTTCTCGACAGCCCGGATCAGCCCCATGTTGCCCTCCTGGATCAGGTCCAGGAAGGACATGCCGCGTCCGATGTACTTCTTCGCGATGCTCACAACCAGCCGCAGGTTGGCCTCGGTGAGCTGGTTCTTGGCCTCCTCGTCCCCTTGCTCGATGAGCTTCGCGTAGTGCACCTCTTGATCGGCGCGTAACAGCGCGACACGCCCGATCTCCTTGAGGTACATGCGCACCGGGTCGTCCAGGGAGACCGAGTCGATGGCCTCCGCCTTGGCGATGAGCTCCTCGTCGATCTCGTCGACCGTCTCGAAGTCCTTGTCACCGTCTGTGACCTCGATGCCCATCTCCTGGAACACCAGGAAGATGCGCTCCAGGTGGTCCGGCTCGGCGTCGATTTCGGGGAACGCAGCGAGGATGTCGTCAGGCGTGAGATAGCCGTGGTCCTTGCCCTTGATGATCAGGGCCTCGGCTGCAGCCACCAATGCGTCGGCTCCGGCCGTGGCCGGGGGCGCGACGGGCGCGGGAGCCGCCTTGGTCGACATCACTGCCATGAATTCACGTTCCACATGCTGCTGTTGGGTTGGATTTGCGGGGAGGAGGGCCACTCCGCCGAGGCAGGCCACGAGCGGGCCCACGCAACCGGCCTCACTCTACCAACGATTCGGCGGGCAGGATCGTGTTGGACCAGTCGCACTCGGAGTGCAGCATGCCCCCGGTGCGGCGGCCTCAAACCTCGGCGACAGGGTTCAGAGAGGCATCTACGTTAAAGGATGGGGCCCGGATCGCCGCACAGGGAGGTGTCCATGAACCGGTCGCTGCTCGTGCTGCCATGCGCGGCGCTGCTGGTCGCCACCGCCGGCCTCGTCGCGCCCCGGGCGGCTCGAGCTGCGAACCCTCCCGCGTGCCCGCTCTCGCTCAGCTCCAAGGGTGAGGTGTCGCCCCCAGGCGGAAACACGTTCGAAGTCTGTGGCGGCCGGGTCAGGAGCTTCGACGGCACTCCGCTGCAACTGGATGTGTCGCTCCCCGAGGTGCCCTACTACCCGCCGGGGTCGTCGACGCCGGCCACACCGCCGCTGATGCTCTTCATGAGTGGCTGGAGCAACGATTACTGCCAGTTCGAGTCGACCACGCTCGAGGGCAGCGCTGTTTCCGGCTGCGGCGACTTCATCGGCAATCCCGGCTGGCACTGGAACAACGCGTGGTTCGCGTCGCAGGGCTGGGTGACTATCACCTACACACCGCGCGGCTGGTACGACTCCTGCGGCAACGACCTCGCCAACAGCTACGAGAACGCCACGGACTCGACGTGCAGCGACACCACCGGCGAGGAGAGCTGGGTGCACCTGTACGACAGGCGCTGGGAGATTCGCGACGCGCAGTACCTCGCGGGTCTGCTGGTCGATGCCGGGCTGGTGAACCCGCAGCAGATCGTCGCCTCCGGCGATTCCGGCGGCGGCGGCCCCAGCTGGGACATGGCGCTGACGCAGGACCAGGTGGTGCGGCTGGACTCGACCCCGGCGAGCGTCGACACACAACCGTGGACCTCGCCCGTGAACCACACCCCGATGCACCTGGCCGCGTCGCTGCGCATGTTCACCTGGACTGACCTCATCGACTCGCTCATGCCCAACGGAACCGCGTCCGACGGTTTCAACGGGGCTCCCGCCGACGGCGACCACCAGTCCCCTGTGGGTGTCGAGAAGGAGTCGTACGTCACCGGTCTTTTCGCCAAGGGTGTCAGCAACGTGCCGTCTTACCCGTATCAGACAGCGCAGTACTCCAAGCCGTGCCCGGCCCTGGGATGCGACGCCACCGCCGACCTGACGACGTGGTTCGCGGACATCAACGCCGGTGAGCCCAGCTTCGCGGTGAACCCCGACACGCCGACCATCCTGGCGCAGGTGGGCGGACAGCTGCGGTCGCCATTGGCAATCCCCGTCCCGCCACCGGGCAAGCAGATTCCAATCTTCAGCATCCAGGGCCTCACAGACCCGCTCTTTCCCGCCGACCAGACGTTGATGATGCTCAACCGGCTGAAGAGCGCGTATGCGAACTACCCCGTGTGGACGTTCTTCGGCGACCTGGGCCATTCGTACGCCGACAACCCGCTCGATGTCTGGCAGCAGGCGCATGGCGAGGCCAACACCTGGCTGTCGCAGGTCTTGCAGGGACTCACACCGTCCGCCTCGCCAGTCACCGTGGACACCACGCGGTGCGTCACCGGTCAGACGCTGTCGTCATTCAGCGCGGCGACACTCGGAGCTGTCGCGACGCAGCAGCTGACGTTCAGCGACACCACGTCGTCGCAGATGTCGACCAGCGCGGTCGCGGCGTCATATGAGGGCACGCAGACAGACCCCATCGCCAACATTGGCTGTCGCAGCATCACCGCGTCGCAACTGTCCAGCAATGCCTCCAGCATTCCGGCGCAGGCGGTGTACAGCTTCCCGATCACGAGTGATGTGACCCTGGTGGGCGGTCCGACAGTGCGGGTGGACGCCGCGGTGTCAGGCGGCCCCAGCGGCGAAGTTGACGCGCGGCTGTGGGACGTCGACGCCGCGGGCAACCAAACGCTGATATCCCGCGGCGCGTATCGCATCGACGACGGCATGAGCACCACCACGTCGCTGTCGCTGGACTTCGAGCTGTGGCCCAACGCATGGCAGCTGCAGACCGGCCACTCCGTGAAGCTGGAGCTCACGCAGGATGACGGCCCTGTGTTCCGGCCTGACAACGAGCAGTCGTCGATCACGTTCACGAACCTCACGCTCGTCCTGCCGGTGGTGCAGGGTTCCGGCTCGCCGCCGCCGAGCGGCGTGCCGGAGGTGCCGCTGACACCGCTGCTGCCGGTCGTCGCGTTCGCTGCAGTCGGCGGCGTCGCACTGCTCGCCCGCCGCCGCATTCGCACCTGAAACAGCGGCGTCATCGAGCCGGGACGGGACACCGCCTGACGGGACGTCACGGAGCCGAGACGGCACGAGCTCGGAGCGTGAGTCGAGGCGAGGTCGAGCTCCTCGACCGCGTGCCCGGAAGGCGGTGTCCCGCCCTCGCTGAATTGGCGCTGCTTTCAGCGTGGCGACAGCGTGCGTCGCAGGTGCGGCGCCGACGCTGCGAGCTCACGCAGCTGCGCCGCCAGGCGCTGCACGTCGGCGTCGCGTCCCTCGTCTTTGGCGCGACGAAGCTCGTGCTGGATCTCGGCAATGGCCCGGCG
>JAFAJR010000050.1 GCA_019236085.1 Candidatus Dormiibacterota bacterium | reverse complement strand
CCGAGCGGGAGGCGGTGGTGCTCGCTGGTGACCACGTAGAACGGGCCGGCGACGATCGCGATCAGGTAGGAGGGAATTGGCGGCGTGGCGTTGAAGCGCGTCACGGTGAGGCCGTTGCGCGACTCGACGCCGGTGATTGCTCCGTTGCCGCAGACCCGCCAGTTCGACGGCGCAACCAATGTCATCTCGACGGTGGCCTTCAGGTCGGGCTGGTCGAAGCACGCCAGCACCTTGTGCGCGTCGAATGGTTCGAAGTGCGTGTAGACGTAGACCCGCTTGTCCATGGGGTCCTGCAGGCGGTGCAGGCCGACGCCGGTGTGCTGGTATTCGCAGTGCGCGGTGATGTGCAGCCGGTTCGATCCGCGCTGGATTCCGGGCAGCCAGAGCCTGGTGCCGTTGAAGCGATGCTCGGCCTCGCTGAGCCGGCGCCCGTTGAGCTCCACCTCGTCCACCGATCGCGCCACCAGGTCGATGAAGGTTGCCGCGTCCTCGCGCCGCGCGTCGAATGTGAGATCGGTGACGCTGGTGAACGTCTCCGCCGCCGGGTCGTCGCTGAGGGTGAGCGAGACGCGGTAGGCGAGGTTGGAGATGAGCGCGGCACGCTCCGCCGCTTCGGCTTGCGTCAGGTTGTCGTGCGGGGCGGGCTGCGCTTCTACCGTCGTATTCGACGCCATCAGACAACGCAGCATACCGGTACGACTCATTCGTGGGTGCGCGGTGGCGGCACGTTGCCGCTTCGAGTCAGCGGCGTCTGCTCAGGTCAGGGGTTGGCCGCCTGCACGGCGGCGAAGGTGAGCGGTGTCAGCGGGCTGACCTCGTAGCTGGTCGACGCCACCTGGTAGCCGAGGTTCCAGAAGAAGACTCCCGCGGCTCCGATGCTGCGCATCTCCGAGTATTGGTTCGCGAATTCGGTGGCGCGCTGGGCGTCGCCATTGGATTGTTCGTACCCGAACTCCTCGTCAAGCACCGGCTTGCCGATCGAATGGCAGTACGCCGCCACGGTCGGCGCGAAGGCGAACATGCCTCCGTACGTTTTGAACGCGCAGAAGGGGTTGTGGGGCAGGGCGTAGATGGTCTTCCAATCGATGCCGGAGTCGGATTCGTTGATGTAGCCGAGGCCGCCCGTGTTGATCATCACGGAGGCTCCGGTCGCCGCCCACGCGTTCTCGGTATTGATGTAGAAGTCGGTGAGCTGCTGGGTCGTGTACTCGACGGTGCAGTTGGCCAGGTTTGGATCCGGGGAGCCGGTCGCGTTGACACCGGTGTGTGGCTTGTTGGCCTGCAGGGGCTCACCGGCGATTGAGACAAACGCGATCGTCGGATCGTCCTTGTAGAGGGCGCCGGTCACCGTGTTGCGCCGGTTCGCCACGAAATCGACGAAGTGCGTCCAGTCGGCGGTGTAGGGGTCGATGCACGATTCCCACAGGATGTTGCGGTAGTCGCCGAGCCCGAGGTCGACGTGCATCCCGGCGGCTCCGGCGGCAGCGATCATGCGGTCCACCAGCACCCAGTTGGACTCGAGATACGGCACTGTGGCGGGATCTCCGTGCTTGGTGTAGAAGTTGATGATGCGGAGCGTGTTGAGATGAGCCTCCTGCGCCAGTTGAATGGTGCCGGCCGGATTGAGGTATCCCGACTGTTCCGGCCGAAGGCCCGGGTTGTAGATTGATGCTCCGTCGAGCTGGATCGGACTGCCACCCGAGCAGAGCTGCGTGCCACACACCGTGACCCCGCCGGGTGCCTGGCCCGGCTGCAGGACGACCACCGGTCCGTCAGGCGGGCCGGGTGTCGCCGCCGGCGCCGTGGCTTTGGGGTGCGGACGCGCGGTGGCTGAAGCGCCGGGCAACGGCACGTGGCCACCTCCGCGATGCGACGCCGCGTCAGCGGGGATCGGCGTTCCCGAAGCGCTGTCCAGGTCGACGTGGCCCCGTCCCAGCGACGCCGGCGACAGTGCAAAGGCCACGCCGAGCACCACCGCAACGATGGTGGAGAGCGCCAGCGCGGCCAGTCGCTGAGTCGGGCCGAGCCGCCATTTGGCCATGGGCCGGAGGCTACGGACGGCCCGGATCCGCTGATCTCGGATCGGAGGGTTTGTGAAGCGCGGGTTACAGAGTTCTCAGATCACCGTCACCGTTTCGCAACCGCGTGGTGGCGGGATCGTCAGCGTGGCTGGAAGATCGCGGCGGTGACCTTGCGGACCGCCACCCGGGGGGCCAGCCGCGGACCCTGGGCCAGCACCTGGTTGAGGGCGCCCGGGGTGCAGATCACAGTTCCTCGGTCGAGTGCGCGCAGCGCCACTCTCACGCAGCGCTGCACCGGCATCGCCCGGGCCAGGTCCATGTAGTCCTCAACGCCGGCCACCTCGCCGAACTCCGTTCGCACCGGTCCCGGCGCCAGCGCCATAGCCCGTACCCCAGAGCCGCGGACCTCTTCGGCGAGTGCCTCGGTGAAGTGCAGCACGAACGCCTTGGTGCCGCCGTAGGTGGCCATGTAGGGGACGGGCTGGAGTGCCGCGGTGCTTGCCACATTGAGGATCCCGCCGGCACCGGCTGCGAGCAGCCCGGGGAGCGCGGCCAGGGTGAGCTCGTGCAGGGCGACGACATTCACCTGCACCTCGGCCCGTTCCCGGGACGCCTCCAGCTCGCCGAGCCGCCCCCGGGTGGCGAACCCAGCGTTGTTGACCAGCAGCCAGGGTGCGCGCGAGCGGAGGCGCCGGGCCACCGCCAGGCGGCCCTTCGCCGTCTCCAGGTCGGCGGGCAGCACCTCCACCGCGACCCGATGGGCGGATCGGAGCTCGTCGGCGAGCGTCTCGAGCTTGCCGGCCCGGCGCGCCACCAGGGTCAGGCCGTGGCCCCGGGCCGCCAGCTGGCGGGCCATCTCCTCGCCGATGCCGCTGGAGGCGCCGGTCACAAGCGCGGGGACCGAGGAAGGGATTGCGCGCATGGCGCTGTCAACGCCTCCGTGGTGACGCTTCCTGAAAGCGTCTCAGCGTAGTCCTCGGACACGATCCGATGCCTCCGGATCGTTTGTTACGATCGAGACGCGATGCTGTCGGACTACGCGCCGATTCTCGTGTTCCTCGCCGTGGTGCTCGCGTTTGCAGTCGGCGCACAACTCCTGTCGAACGTGCTCGGGCCGCGGCGTCCCTCACTGGCAAAGGAGCTTCCGTACGAGTCGGGCATCGTGCCGCAGGAATCGGCGAGGCGCCGGTTCTCGGTGAGCTTCTACGTGACCGCGATGCTGTTCATCATCTTCGATGTCGAATCAATCTTCCTGTTCCCCTGGGCGACCATCGTCCGGCAGCTGAAGGTGTTCGGCATCGTGGAGATCGTCATCTTCATCGCAACGCTGTTCGTCGGTCTGCTGTATGTGTGGCGCAAAGGGGCGCTGCGATGGGACTGAGCAGCGACGCAATCGACGCGCCCGCCGTGCTCCGCGCGGATGCAGGGGCCGTCGTCCTGCCGCGTGTCGGCGCAGCCGAGCGCACAGCTGTGCAGAGCGGCGTCATCACCACGAGCATCGAGAAGCTCATCCAGTGGGGCCGCTACAGCTCGCTGTGGCCGGCGCTGTTCGGCCTCGCGTGCTGCGCCATCGAGATGATGGCGACCGGCGCCTCGCGGTACGACATGTCGCGCTTCGGCGCCGAGGTCTTCCGCGCCTCGCCGCGGCAGGCCGACGTCATGATCGTCGCCGGACGCGTGTCCCAGAAGATGGCCCCGGTGCTTCGTCAGATCTACGACCAGATGCCCGAGCCCAAGTGGGTGATCGCCATGGGCGCGTGCGCATCCAGCGCCGGGATGTTCAACAACTACGCCATCGTGCAGGGCGTGGATAAGGTGGTCCCTGTCGACATCTTCATCCCCGGCTGCCCGCCGCGGCCGGAAGGCCTGCTCGACGGCATCGTCAAGCTGCAGCAGAAGATCGCCGGCGAACGCCCGGCGTCGCTGCGCGGCTAGGATCACCCAGCGTGGCAGGCGCGGCTGATGTGCGGCCGGTGAACGGAGCAAGAGCGGCCGCTCTGCTGCAGCGCGAGCTGCCCGACGCGGTGCTGCGGCGCAGCGTGGCGCTGGGCGAGGAGACCGTCTGGATCGCCCGCGACAGCCTGGTCGAGGCGGCCACGCTCCTGCGTGACCATGACGACGCGCGATACCGCCAGGCCGTGTTCGTCACAGTGGTCGACTGGCCGGACCGCGAGCCGGAGGAGCCGCGCTTCGACGTCGTATACCAACTGCGCTCGCTGCAGCACAACGAGTACTGCCGGCTCATCGTGCAGGTCACCGACGACGACCCCACGGTTCCGACCCTCGAGGGCGTGTTCGCCGGCATGGACTGGTTGGAGCGCGAGGCGTACGACCTGTTCGGCATCGTCTTTGCGGGCCATCACGACCTGCGCCGGATCCTGCTGCCGCAGGACTGGACGGGGCATCCGCTGCGCAAGGACTACGTGTCCTTCGGCGAGCCGATCGCCTTCACGCACAACATCGAGTGGGCGTTGCCGGCCGCGGAGCGACCGCGTGACCTGCCGGGAGAGTCCCGATGACCATGCCCGCGGCTGTATGGCGATGTGCGGCACGCACTCTAGCGACTCGGGATCTTCTCGTCGCTCGCCGCAGGAACGATTTTGCGGCTCGCTCCTCCTGCGACCCGATCGTCGCTGCGAGTGCGTGCCGCACATCGCATAGACAGAGCGCGCAAGCATGACAGCACTTCCCCCCATCACCCCGCTCGATCATGACCCGCTCAGCGAGCAGTATGACGCCGGCCGCGACGTGC
>JAFAJR010000317.1 GCA_019236085.1 Candidatus Dormiibacterota bacterium | reverse complement strand
GTCGCTGATCGCCCAGCGCACCTGCTGCCCGGCGCTGGGCCGGGTATCAAGCGTGGCGCTCATCACTGCCATGTCACGCAGCCTCCGGTGCCGGCGCGTTGCGCCGGCCGCGGCGCCGGCCGCGTCCGTTGCCGTCTGTCTCGGCTTCGGCGGCATGACCGGTGACGGCGAGGAACACGTCGTCGAGTGACGGTCTGCGAAGCTGCAGGCCGCTCATCGCGATCCGAGCCGAGTCCAGCGCGCGCACCGCATCGACCAGCGCTTGTGATCCCCGGGCGCCGACGTGCACGGTGACCCGCCGCGTGTCAGCGTCGGCGCTCGGCTCGCCGTCGGTGAGCGATGCGACAGCGCGCAGCGCGGAGTCCACCATCTCGCGGTCGATGACCGTGAATTCGAGCACGTCGCCTCCGACTCTGTCCTTCAACTGGTCGGCAGTGCCTTCTGCAATGACCTGCCCGCGTTCGATGACGACGATGCTGTCAGCGAGCTCATCCGCCTCGTCGAGGTACTGCGTGGTGAGCAGGATCGTGGTGCCTTGCGCAGCCAGATGACGGATGACCTCCCACATCTGCAGACGGCCGTGCGGGTCGAGCCCGGTGGTGGGCTCGTCGAGGAACAGCACGGCGGGATCCCCGAGCAGGCTCGCAGCGAGGTCGAGCCTGCGCTGCATGCCCCCGGAATACGTTTTGGCCGGACGGTCGGCGGCCTCCACCAGGTCAAACCGGTCCAGCAGCTCGGGCACGCGCACCGCGAGCTCCTCGCGGCCGACGTGACGCAGCCGCCCCATCATCTCGAGGTTCTCTCGCCCTGTGAGCTCCAGCACGATTGCCGTGGCCTGTCCCGCAAGTGCTATGAGGCGGCGCACGGTAGCGGCGTCGCGCACCACGTCGTGTCCCTCGATCTTCGCCACACCTGAGTCAGGTGACAGCAGCGTGGTCAGCACGCGGACAGCTGTGGTCTTGCCGGCGCCGTTGGGACCGAGGATGCCGAGCACCGATCCGCGAGGCACACGCAAGCTGAGACCGCGCAGCGCGTGCACGTTGCCAAACGACTTGTGCAGCGAGTCGACCTCGATGGCCACAGGGGACTGCTCGGACATGCCCAGGCATTGTGCCATGCACCCGGCTTCACGCGACTCAGCTTGTGGTGAACGGCAGTTCCATGCGCGGCACGTGCACAGCGCCGCTGGACTTGGTGATCGATTCGTACAAGACCAGCCGCGTCGCATCGAACTGCGCGTTGAAGGCGCCGCCGGCGATCCTGCGCCACGCGTCGCGGCTGTGCGCCGGCCATCGCTCGCGTGGCCGGCCGAGAGTGCAGTGCGGACGGAACGGCCGCTCGTCGACGCCGAACCCGTCTTCGCGCAGCGCCTCGCGGGTGGCGCGAGCGAAGGTGTCCAGGCTGTCCACCTGCCCGGACGGTCCGGCCCACAGAACGCGCGGACCTCCCCGTGGCGGAAACTCACCAAGCATGTCGAGTGTCACAGCAAAGCTCGACGTGTCGCTAACAATGTGACGCAGCAGGCTCACTGCTCGCAGCGCATCCTCCCCGCTCACGCTGCCGAAGAAATGCACTGTGATGTGCAGCGAGTCGTCGCTCGTCCAGCGCACGCCGCCGATCTGCTCACGCAGCGAGCTCAATAGAGCACGCACCTCAGCCAGCGCCGGCTCCTCCACCGGGACTGCGAGGAACGCCCTCAAGGAGCCGTCGTCGCCTTCGCGGTCGCCGACGGCGACGGGGAGGGCGCAACGCAGGGATTGGCGCCGGCATCGCTGATGTACACCTGTATCTGGCCCTGCTGGCACAGCGCTTCGACGGTGCTGAACAGCGCTTCAGTGAACCAGTCCGGGCGGCTGGTCACCGTGTACGGGGTGGCCGCCGAGACCAGTATGTGACGCACGCTCCATGTGCTCGCCGTCCTGGCATACAGCATGATGATGTCGTAGCCACCCTGGTCGTGGACCGGATTCGTGGTGTAGGCGCCGACCGCCAGTGACCGCACCGCGGTGGCGAAAGCGGGATCGTCGGCGGCGAGTGTGGCGGCACTCAGCGCACCCATGTCGCCACCTTTCGACGCCGTGTTCGTGTCATCTGACACGGCACGAGCCACTGTCGCAAACGACGTGCCCTGGGCCAGCTGGTGTTCCACCTGCGCGGCCCTCTGGCGGGCGAAGTAGTCCTCCACCCGCTGCTCGTTGAGCTGCGAGCGGATCTCGTCCTGCAGCTGTGCAATCGAGCCGCCGGCCTCCGAGAGCTGCGTCTGCAGATTGCTCATGCCGCCCGCCGCCTGGGCGTCGCGGTTGACCTCACTCTGCACCTGCGCGTCGGTCACCGCCATGCCGATCTTCGCCGCCTCCTGCGCGATGACTGTGTCGAGGATCAGGCTGCGCAACACGCTTGCCCTCACGCTGGTCTGCATCGCAGGATCGGACGTCGAGCCACCGCCCTGCTGAATCGACGTGAAGGTGCTCTGCAGCCGCACATCGAACGCTGCCTCGGTGATCGCTGCACCGGAAACCGTCGCCACCACCCGTGTCCCTGTCGCGGGACCGGCCTGGCCGCCGCACGCGCTCAGCAGCAGTGCTGTGGCCGGCAGCACGCACCACCGCGAAACTCCTGCCATGGCAACGAGTCTAGCCGTCACGCAGTGCGCAACCGGAATGAGCGACGAGCCGCCACCGCCACCGTCACCACGCCGACTGCGATGGCGCCGAAGCCGATGGCTGTGAAGAGCTGCGGGGCGGGGAGCAACCCGTACGCGACCGTTCCCAGCGGCTGCAGCCCGGCGAACAGCGTGGCGTAGATGCCAAGCATGCGTCCACGCATCACGGCGTTTGTCTCTGTCTGGATGATCGTGTTCAGCGAGGTATTGATGGCCAGAAACGCGAAACTGATGCCCACCAGGCCCAGCAGCGTCAACAGCAGCGCCGACGAGTGAGCCACGCAGAAAAGGCTGACGGCGTACACCGGTCCGCCCACTAGAAGCAACGAGCGACGCCGCGCCGAGCGTCCGAATCCCGCCACCAGCACGCCCGCCACCAGGCCGCCGATGCCGCCGACGCTGTACATCAGCCCCAACACCTGCGCCCCTGCGTGCAGCTGTGTTTTCGCCAGAACCGGCAGAAACGGCATGTACGACACGCCGAAGAAAGCCAGCGCGGCGCAGGCCAGCAGCACACCGCGCACCAGCGGGTCGCGCAGGGCTTCCCGAAACCCGGCGAGCAGGTCGTGCACCGCTGAGCCGCTGTCATCACGTGAAAGCGGCGGTATGTCCGGGATCACGAGGAGCAGCACGACGATGGGCACGAGGTATGCGAGCGACAGTGCTCCGAAGCAGACGGCCGGTCCGGCGATGCCGATCAGAAGACCGGCAACTGAGGGCCCGACGATGCGCGTGGCGCTCATCGCCGCCGATCCCAGTGCGACGGCGTTGACCACCAGGTCGCGCTCCACCAGGTCTGCCACCAGCGCTTGGCGGGTGGGGAGGTCGACCGCGTCCGTGGCCCCGAAGGCGAGCGCCACCGCCACGATGGCGCCAAACGACGCGTGACCCGTGGCCACCAGCACGGCCAGCGAGCCGGCCGTGAGGCCGAGCAGCGATTGCGTCACCAGGAGGATGCGGCGCCGGGGAAGCCTGTCGGCCAGCACACCGCCTGCCAGTGACAACACCACTGCAGGCAGCCCGTCAGCCGCCGCCACGACCGCGACCGCGGTGGTGCTGCCGGTCCGGGAGTACACCAGGTAGCCGAGCGCCACCACCTGCATCCAGGTGCCGAGCAGCGTCGGCCACTGCGCTGCCCAGTACCAGCGGAAATGCCGGACCCGGAGCGCCGGAGGTACGAACCGTGTGGGAAGGCGGCGACCGGGTTCGGCTGTGGGGACGCCGCCGGCGCCCGACGGCAGGGGATCAGCGGGCGTAATGGACCGCGCTCGCCGAATACCGGAACCCGGCCCGCTCATAGGCTCCTCCGGCACCGGGAGCGGCCTCCAGGAAGACACTGTCGCACCCGGTCGAAAGTGCCTCGGCGGTGATCGCCGCGACCACAGCGCCGGCGATGCCGCGGCGCCGCCATGCCGCCTCAACTGCGACGCCCACGATCTCCCTGGTCCTGGCGTGCTCCGGGGCAGCCACGCCGGCTCCAACCACCTCGCCGGCGGGGTTCAGCGCCATAAGCAGAATGCCGCCCTGCGACAGCGTGCCCCGCTGGCGGTCGACGTCAGGGCGGCCCGCGGGAAGTGGCTCGCCGAAGTTGCGGTGCTGCATTGCGGCCATCGCCAGCAGCTCGGCGTCGGTGGCCGGCGCGCACAGCGTGATGCCGTCGGGCACCGGAAGCGCAACCGCAGTCTCCTGCGTGCACGTCATGAGCGGCAGATCCTCGTCCACGCTGAAGCCCGCGGCTTCGAGCGCGGCCGGGACGGCGGGCGCCGCCTGGCGCACCAGTTCGACCCGGGGCGACAGCCCGCGGTCGGTGAAGAGCCGGGCAAGTGCCTCGACCTCCTCGGCGGTGGGCTCGGCATCGTCGTCGGGGATGGCGTAGTTCCAATGCCGGCCCGGGTTGCCCCGGGCCAGGATGGCGACGAAGGGCGCCGAGCGCACAACCTCGCTGCGGGCTGTCGACACCGAACGCACGTAGCCCATGACGCTCCGAGCCACGCTCTCGGCGGTGGCGCCGGAGCTCATGCGGCGGCTCCTGATGACAGTGCCCCCGGCAACGGCCGGCCGTCGAGGAAGGCCGCGAGCAGGGCCTGCTGGACCTCGATCATCGCCGCCGTCCAGGCGTGGCCACCCTCCTCGAGCACCGCGAGCTGGACCGCCGGAGCCCCGGCCAGGGCGGTTCGCGAGCGTGCCACGTCGACGATGCGGTCGTCAGCAGCCACCATCACGAGGGTCGGGGCCCGGCTGTCGACCACCTGAGCCAGGTCGTCGCGGCGCAGCCCGTCGCGGAGCCACTGGCGGCTCGCCGCGGCATCCGCGCGCAGCTGGTTTTCGAAGTTGACCAGTGCCGCCGTGGCATCGACGCCCGATCCCTCGACCATGAGGCGCTTGTACAGATCGCTGACCCGGCGCTGCCGCGCCAGCCAGACGATGCCCGGGAAGACGGCGTTGGACATCATCACCGCCACCTGGGCATGGAACCGGCGCCGCACCAGAGACGGCGCCAGCAGTGGCGTATGCAGCACCACCCGGTCGACGCGGTCCGGACGCAGGCGCTGCACCGCCAGTGCAACCGAGGAACCGAGGCAGAGCCCGGCGACGTCGAATCGCGATCCGGCCAATCCCGAGTCGTCAACCGCGGCGAGGCCTGCGCGGCCAAGAGCCATCGCTGTGTGCCGGATGTGCAGGGGCGCCGATTCCCCGAACCCCGGAAGGTCAGGCGCAACCACGGTGCGGCGGGGTAGGAGTGCTGCAAACCAGTCGTTGAAGTTCTCAGCCGAGCCGATGAAGCCGTGGCAAGCGAGGAGAAGGGGGCCCTCTCCGCCGACGAGATACCGCAGCCTTTCGCCCCGATACGTCGTGAACCGCTCCTCCAAGGCCTGAGGAGTGGTCGGCGAAGGCGGATTCATTCCGCCGGAGCCGACTCCGCACGGTGGGGGTTGTGCGAAGGGGGAGCCTGCTCCCCCTTCGTTGTGTCGATCTGGGCCCGTTGCAGGCGCCCGCTGTAGTCGATGTAGATCGACTTCCACTCGCTGAACTCGTCGAGCGCGTGGCTGCCCGCCTCGCGATGCCCGTTGCCCGTGTCCTTGGTGCCGCCGAAGGGCAGCTGGATCTCGGCGCCGATGGTGGGCGCGTTGACGTACACGATGCCGGCTTGCAGATCGTCGATGGCGCGAAAGGCGCTGCGCAGATCGTTGGTGTACACGCTCAGGCTCAGGCCGTACTGCGTGCTGTTGGCTGCCTGGAGCGCGGCGTCGGCGTCAGGCACCGGGATGATCGCCGTGGTGGGTCCGAAGATCTCCTCCTGGGCAATGCGCATCTCGGGCCGCACGTCGCCGAACACTGTCGGCTGATAGAAGTGGCCCTTGGCGAGGGCGCCGTCGCGGGCGACCTCACCACCCAGCAGCAACGTCGCGCCCTCGTCCCGGCCGATCCCGGTGTAGGAATGAATGCGCTGCAGCTGCGCGCTGTTTATGACAGGGCCGACCTCAACACCAGAGTCGGCGCCGTCGCCCAGGCGTAGCCGTGCAGCACGGTCCACGAGGTGATCGGTGAAGTCGCGCAGCACGCCGTGCTGCACGATCAGCCGCGAGGATGCGGTGCAGCGCTGACCGGAAGTGCCGAACGCACCCCACAGAGCGCCGTCCACGGCGAGCTCGACATCCGCGTCGTCCAGCACCACTATCGCGTTCTTGCCGCCGAGCTCGAGCGACGACTTCTTGAGCATCCGCCCGCAGATCTCCGACACGAGGCGGCCGGTGGCCACGCTGCCGGTGAAGAAGATGGCCTTGGTGTGCGGGTGGCGTACAACGGCGTCACCTGCGTCCTCGCCGAAGCCGAAGACGACATTGACCACACCGGGTGGCAGTCCTGCCTCTTCCAGTATCTCGACGAAGCGCAGGGCGCACAGCGGCGTGTCCTCGGCCGGCTTGAACACCACGGCGTTGCCTGCCATCACCGCGGGGAAGATCTTCCACGCGGGAATGGCCATGGGAAAGTTCCACGGCGTGATGCAGCCGACAACGCCGAACGGCTGGCGCATGGTCATCGCCCACTTGTCGCGAAGCTCGCTGGGAACCGTCTCGCCGAACGCGCGGCGCCCCTCGCCGGCGATGAACTTCCCCATGTCGATCGCTTCCTGCACGTCACCACCGGCTTCCGTGAGCACTTTGCCCATCTCGCGCGTCATGAGCTTCGCCAGCTCGTCCTTGCGCTGCTCCATCAGCTCGGCCGCCCTCAGCAACACCTCGCCGCGCTTCGGCCATGGAGTTTTACGCCAGGAGTCGAACGCCGTCTTGGCAGCGGTGACCGCAGCGTCGACGTCGCGAGCATCGCTCTGAGGGAAGACGCCCACCAGGTCGTCGGTGTTCGCAGGGTTGCGAGATTCGAAGGTGCGCCCTGTGTGTGACTCCGAGCGCCGGCCGCCGATGTGATTGCCGGTCTCGACCGGCGGAGATGCCACCGCGGTCACGCAGCGGCCGCCTCCATGATCGACTGCTCGATGATGTCAAGCCCGCGGTCCAGCTCCTCTTCGCTGATCGTGAGCGGCGGCATGATGCGGATGACGTTGTCGTCAGGTCCTGAGGTGAGCAGCAGCAGGTCTCGCTCCAGCGCCCGATGGACGATGCGCGATACCAGCTCGGCGTCTGAGCGGCCGTCACGCAGGAATTCCAGGCCGATCATCAGCCCCAGGCCACGCACCTCGGCCAGGCCGGGCACGCGCTGCTGCCAGGACCTGGCGCGTTCCATCGCGCGTTTGCCCAGCCTCGCGGCGCGCTCCGGAATGCGGTCTCGCTGCATCGTCTCGATCACCGCGATGAGCGCGGCGCAGGCCACTGCGTTGCCACCGAAGGTGGTGCCGTGCTCACCCGGGTGCCAGTGCGCCATCACCGAATGCTTGGCCACGACTCCGCCGATCGGCAGGCCGTTGGCCAGCGCCTTGGCCACGCACATGATGTCCGGCGTCACTCCGAAGTGCTGCACGCCGAACATGCGGCCGGTGCGCCCCATGCCGCTCTGGACCTCGTCGACGATGAGCAGGATGCCGTGCTCGTCGCAGATGCGGCGCAGCGCCGGCAGGAAGCTCGGTGGCGGCACGACGAAGCCGCCCTCCCCCTGCACCGGCTCGACGATGACGGCGGCGATTGTGTCGGGCAGCGCGCGCGTCTTGAACAGCAGCTCGATGTCCTCGCCCTCGGCGATGGCACAGCGTTCTCCGGGACCGTGCGAGCAGTAGCGAAGGCAGTACGGGTACCGGACGTGGTGCACTCCGGGAAGGAACGGACCGTTGTAGCCGCGGTACTTCGCCTTGCTGGCCGTGAGCGACATCGCCCCGTACGTCCTGCCGTGGAAGCCGCCGATGAAGGCGATGATGTCCTGCCGGCCGGTCGCCCGGCGTGCCAGCTTGATCGCCGTCTCGGTCGCCTCCGCGCCGCTGTTGTTGAAGAACACCTGGTCGAGGCCCTCGGGAGCCACGCCCACGAGCGCCGCGGCGGCGTCGATCATCTGCGGATGCATGGCGGTCACCGAGGTGTGCCACAACGTGTCCACCTGCTGGTGGACCGCGGCGACCACCGCCGGGTGCCGGTGCCCCAGGTTGGTGACACCGATTCCACAGCCGAAGTCGAGGACTCTGCGGCCGTCGACAGTCATGAGCGTGGAGCCCTCGGCGCTCTCCACCACGAGGTCGGAGTAGCGGCTGTAGACCGGCGCGATGAGCTCAGCATCCCTCTCGCGCCAGAGGCCGGCCCGGCTCATCGTGGTGCTCATCCGCGTTGCACCGGCGCCGGTCCTGTGACCGGAACGCCGCGGGCCGCGCGTTGGCCGATCCTGCCCAGCGCGAGGAAGCCGGCGAACATGATCGCGATCCCCACGGCTTCGAAGGCGCCGAGGACGTCTATGGACGACACGCCCACCGTCTTGGCGGTGGAGAAGCCGAAGGCGATCACCAGCGCCCCGATGGTGAGCAGCACGTTGCAGACCACCCGGTCGGCGTCAGCCCGCTGCCTGACGAACCGGTATGCCGACCAGGCCGATCCCCCCACCAGAACCACGGTGCCGATGATGTTGAGGAAGACCACGCCGATGTAGAGCGGCGTGCCGTTTTGGATCGCGCCTCCCAGGATCCCGCTGGCCGTGTGCAGCTTCGATGTGTCGACCGGGATCACCGCGGCGTCGATCGCCAGCCCGACCGTGACCACCGCCAGCAGCACCGCGCACGTCCAGGCGACCCGGCGGGGAGCCAGCAGGAAGACCGTGCCGAGGGCGAGGTAGATGACGCCCAGCACGCCGCCCAGGAGGTAGAAACCACGGAAGGTGACTGCGCTGAACCCCTGAGCCTCTCCGGCCGCCTGGAAGGCGGCGGCGGCCGAGAAGATGAGCAGCCCCAGGGTCCAGACGGCGAACGCCGGACGGCGGCTGCGCTGGAACCGGGCCCCGACCACAACGGCGAAGGCAGCGCTCAGGGCGCACGCCAAGGCGGCCAGAATCATCTGTCGTTGGTACCACATTCGGAGGTCCGCGCTCCCGGCGAAAATGCGTTTCATCCCGGAAGTGGATTGACAACCCTTCGGCCTGACGTGTAGACAGGGAGCCCAGATCCGAAGCCCTTAGACATTGGAGGCGGTATGCGCAGATCGGCGGCGCTTTTTTCGTTCACGGCTATCTCGGCCATCGGCGTGGTGAGCGCCTGCGGCACGAGCAGCACCAACGGCGGCAACAGCAGCTCGGGTGGCGGTGGGCTGTCCAGCTGCTCCGGCACGATCACGGTCGCGACCGACCTCCCTCTGACCGGCGGTGACTCGACCGACGGTCCGTTCCCGATGTACGGAGCCAAGCTCGCCGTCGACCAGGCCAACGCCAACAAGGTGCTGGGCGGCTGCACGCTGGCCTTCATCAGCAAGGACGACTCCAGCGTGGCCAAGAACGGCCACGACCCGGCGCAGGGTGCCGCCAACATCACGGCGCTCGCCGCCAACCAATCGGTGGTCGGCGTGGTCGGCCCGTTCAACTCGTCGGTCGCCGAGGCTGAGATCCCGGTGGCCTCGCAGAACCACCTGCCGCTGATCAGCCCGTCGAACACCAACCCCTGCCTCACGGTGCAGGGCGTTCCTGCTTCCACATGCGGCATCACCACCTCCTCGCTGTACCCGGGACCGCACACCTACTTCCGCGTCATCGCCACCGACATCGACCAGGGTGAGATCGACGCCTACGTGGCTGCCAAGGTCCTCAACGCAACCAAGGCCTACGTCTTCGACGACCAGGAGGCCTACGGCGCGGGTCTGGCGACGCTGTTCATCAACCACTTCCAGTCGGACGGCGGCACCATCGTCGGGCACGCCAGCCTGCCGGGTTCCACCACCGACTTCAGCACCCAGATCAGCGACGCGCAGAGCAGCGGCGCCCAGGTCATCTTCTTCGGTGGCACCTCGGGCAACGGCTGCGGCCTGGTTCGCCGCGACGAGGGCAAGGCGGGCCTGAACCTGCCACTGCTCGGCGGAGACGGCTGCCAGGACAAGAAGTTCATCACCGACGCGAACTCGGGCTCGAACACCAGCGAGGCGGAAGGCGCGCAGGCGACCAGCGCACCTGACGTCACCAAGCTGAGCAGCTCGGCATCGTTCTACTCGGCGTACTCTCAGGCGTACTCGAGCCTGCCGGCGCCGTACAACAACGGCCAGAACGAGCCGTACACCCCGTACGGCTACGACGCGATGAACATCCTCATCCAGGCGATCAAGGCCGTGCTGCTGCAGAACAACGGCACGATTCCATCCAGCACGCAGACCTTCCGCGACGACATCACCGCCCAGCTGCGCAACACCTCGTACGACGGAGCCATCGGGCACACCGGGTTCGACACCAACGGCGACACCACGAACACCGGGTTCACGCTGTACAAGGTGAGCGGCGGGACATGGACCTCGGTGAACACCTACCAGGTCGACACCTCAGGCAACGTCAGCGTCAAGAGCTGACGCTCCGACACATTGGCAATACGGGGAGGGCGCGCGAGCGTCCTCCCCGTTTTTCGTTGAGGGCGCTGCAGTGACGCAGGAGACGATCAGCATCCAGCCCGGCCAGCCGGTGGGCGGGTCGGCGCCGCGCGCGTCTGCGGCCCGCCGGCTCGTGGCGCCGGAGGGCCTCGAGCCGCGCCAGCCTCGGACTGGGTTCGTCGCCCAGCGCGTCATCCCGGTGTTCCGGACCGGGTACGGCTACGTCTCCCGCTACTTCGCAGCGATCATCCTCACAGGGGTGCTGCTCTCCATCCTCGGTGTGCTGCACCAGGGTGGTCCAACACTGATGGGCGAGCAGATGCGCAACGCGCTGACGCTCGGCGCGATTTACGCGCTCATCGCGATCGGTTACACCATGGTGTACGGCATCATCGAGCTGATCAACTTCGCCCACGGCGACGTTTTCACGCTCTCGGGCTTCTACGCGTTTCTCATCGCCGACCACTTTGGCCTCAACTCGCTGGCGACAAGTGGCGGCGCCGGTCTGCTGCTGGCGCTGCTCATCATCTTCCCGGTCTCGATGGTGCTCGCGGGCATCACCGGCGTGCTCATCGAGCGCGTGGCCTACCGCCGCCTGCGCGACGCGCCGCGCCTGGCGCCACTGATCACTGCCATCGGCGTGTCGTTCCTCATCGAGGGCTTCATGCTCGCCTTCTTCGGGCCGGACAACGTGGCCACGCACCAGGCGAGCTGGATCAACGGAACCGCCTTCCGCATCGGCGCCGTCTCGATCGGCTGGAGCGACCTGTTCGTCGTGGTGATGGCTTTGATCCTCATGTTCCTGCTGGGCGCCTTCGTCAGCCGGACCCGCTTGGGCAAGGCGATGCGCTCCACCGCCCAGGACCGACAGGCGGCGCTGATCTGCGGCATCAACATCAACCGCACGATCTCCACCACGTTCTTCATCGGCTCGGCGCTGGCTGCCGCTGGCGCGATCATCTACAGCATCAACTACGGCGACCTCAAATGGAACCTGGGGTTCCACGTGGGCATCATCGCCTTCACCGCAGCCGTGCTCGGAGGAATCGGCAACATCGTCGGCGCCGGCATCGGCGGTTTTCTCATCGGCATGATCTACGTGTTCGGCGGCTCGCTGGCGGGCGGGGCGTGGAGCGAGATCCTGATCTTCGCCATCCTCGTGTTGATCCTCACCTTC
>JAFAJR010000260.1 GCA_019236085.1 Candidatus Dormiibacterota bacterium | reverse complement strand
CACGCCGTATGTCGCGCACACGGAGGCGATTTCGCTGTCACCGGCGCGAGTGAAGCGCGGACTCACGCCCTCGGGAACGACGGTGATCGCGTCGGGGTCGACGCCGGCGAAATACGAGACATCACGTGCCGTTGCGTGCGACACCGCGATGATGCGCTGAGCGTGCCGCAGACGGCGCAATGCGGGAAGGCGCGAGCGCCGGGCCCAGCGATACCACTGGGGGAAGCGGAAGGGAATCAGGTCGTGCACCGTCACGACGGCCGGCATCGTGGCTCGCCACGGTTGCACCAGATCCACGGAATGGAACACGTCAGCGCGTTCATCACGCAATGCCCGGGCGACGAGGATCGGGTCGAGCATGCGCTGCAGCGTGGGTTGCACCACTGCCACACGCCGGGCCACTGCGTCTATCGTGACCTGCTGCAGTTCCGGTGGGGACGGACCGATTTGCAGCAGCACGGCGATGTCCGCCAGCCTTCCCAGTTCAGCGATGCCGCTCAAGAGTCCGCGGGTGTACGTGCCGATGCCGCGCACCGACGAGCCGCCCTGCAATGCGCGCCCGTCGATGATGACCCTCACCGCGCGACCGGCCAGAAGTACACACCGTCGTCTTCGGCTGCCGGCTGTCCGAACACGCCGGACAACAGGGCGATGGCAGCTCCCTGGTTGGGAACACGGGTCAGCATGACGTCGTCGACGCCTGCTGCAGACAGCTCGACTCGCATCGCAACAGACGTCGACGATTCCAGCGCTTCTGGAGGTGCATTCGAACTCAGCGCGGTTGCAACCGCCGCGAGCGCATCCTGACCCGGCGCCGGCGGGCCGAGGAAGTAGCCACCCACCAGCTTGAAGCGATATCCAGAATCGAGCTGCAGGTCCATGGCGTCGAGCTCGTGCGGTCCCGGGAAGGGGATCGCGTACACGGTGGCACCGGGTGACACCGTGGCGACGGCGCCATCACTCAAGCCGGACGCAGCCGGCGCGCTTTCATGTGTCAGTGGCGCCCGTGGCAACAGCAGGGCCAGCGCGAATGCGGCAGCGTACGCTGGCTCCCACCAGCGGCAGCGGCGCAGCCAGAGCGCGTCGAGCAGCAGCGCCAGCAGCAATCCAGCGGCGAGAAACACGTACATCATGAGCCGTGACGGCAGCACGTTGTCGAGAAGCGGCAGGTGTTCTGGGACGATCCAGGGGAGCGGAATCCCCGTGTTGGTTCCGTCGACCACCAGCCGCGGACCGAGCGAGGCGATGGCCACCAACAGCGCCATCGCTGCCGCAGCCTGCACGGCGCGGTTGCGGCGCAACCACACCGTAGCGGCAACCAGCACGATGATGAGCGGGATGCCGAGATAGGCCATCTGTTCGCTGAGGTTGCCGGGGAACCTCGAGCTCACCTGCTGCAGCGCCGAGGGTGCTACCAGCATGGTCTGGGTGGGTACGAGGAAGTTCACGGCGTCGGTGACATACACGGTGGTGGGATGGATCGCGCCGTGCACCACGTCAGGCCCGCGCAGCTGCAGCCAGAGCGGGAACGCAAGCAGTGCCACCGCCACCGCCGCGGCAACACCGACCGCTCGCAGCGCATGCCGCGCTCGCCGCCGCAGCTCAGCGCGGCCAACCGCTGCAACGACGACGACGAGCAGCGCCCCGACCAGCACCGCAGTTGCGAAGTACTCCTCGAAGACGAAAAACTGCGCCACTGCCGCGATCCCGAGGCACAGCCCTGCGAGCCACCACGCCCATCGCTGCCGCACCAATGCCTCGTCCAGGCACAGCGCGATGAGCGGAATGCAGATGGCCGACGCCACCACCTGCGCATGGTCCCGCGCTCCGCCGATCATCATCGGCGAGAAACCGAAGAGCAAGCCGCCGACTGCGGCAGCCCAGGCGTGGTGTACCTGACGCCGGATGAACAGGAATGCGCACCAGGCCCCGGCTGCCATGGACGCGGTGACCAGCACGTTGTACGACACGGTCGCGTTCCACACCGTGGTCACGGGCCACAGCACCAGACCCGCCAGCGGTACGGCGGTGTTCCAGAGCAAGTTGGCGCCCTGTGGAGCATTGAGGTGAGAGGTGATGAAGGGATTCTGTCCGTGCGTGAGCGCATAAGGCATCCAGCCGAGAAACCATCGCATCTGGTGCGGATCCGTGCCTGTGCCACCCAGGATCGAAGCCGGCGCGAGCCATACCGGCAGCGTGATGAGCACCGCGAGCGCCGTGTACACGGCCAGAACCACGCACGAGAACCTGCGCGTGCCACGGGTCCCGGCCATGTCGCGGGCATGGTAGGTCCTCGAGCACCGCCGGGACGCACGGGCAGGTCCAGCCGCTACCCTACGGCGCGATGGACCACGACGTCGCCGACATCGGGCTTGCGGAGCAGGGGGAGCGTCTCATCAGCTGGGCCGGCAAGGAGATGCCGGTGTTGCGGCTCATTCGCGAGCGGTTCGAGCGCGAGCAGCCATTGCGCGGATTGCGGCTTGCTGCGTGCCTTCACGTCACCAGCGAGACTGCGAACCTGGCAATCACATTGCGCGCCGGAGGCGCTGACGTGCGCCTCTGTGCGAGCAATCCCCTCTCCACCCAGGACTCCGTCGCGGCTGCCCTCACGCGCAGCTTCGGCGTCCCCACCTTCGCGGTCAAGGGCGAGGACTCACAGCGCTACTACAGCCACATCGAGTCGGTGCTCGACCTGCGTCCGCACATCACCATGGACGATGGCGCAGACCTCGTTGCTGAGCTGCACAAGGATCGCCAGGAGCTCATCGGCGGCGTGCTCGCGGGGACCGAGGAGACCACCACCGGCGTCATAAGGTTGCGCGCCATGGCACGCGACAACGCACTGCGCTTCCCCATTGTGGCCGTGAACGAGGCGCTCACCAAGCATCTCTTCGACAACCGCTACGGCACCGGACAGAGCACGATCGACGGATTGATCCGTGCCACCAATGTGCTCATAGCCGGTCGCACAGTCGTGGTGTGCGGCTACGGATGGTGTGGCCGCGGCCTGGCTTCGCGAGCCAACGGCCTCGGCGCCCACGTCATCGTGACCGAGGTGGACCCCGTGCGGGCGCTTGAAGCGGTCATGGACGGCTTCCGCGTCATGACGCTCGAGGAGGCCGCGCCCGAGGCGGACATCGTCATCACCGTGACCGGCGACATCAACGTCATCGACCGCCGGCACATGGAGGTCCTCAAGGACGGCGCGATTGTGGCCAACAGCGGCCATTTCAACGATGAGATCAACCTCGCCGCGCTTGACGACATGTCGGTCGACGTCAGCACGCCGCGCCAGTTCGTGCAGTCGCATCGACTGCAGGACGGACGCACCCTGCATGTGCTCGCCGAGGGCCGGTTGCTCAACCTCGCAGCGGCAGAAGGTCATCCCGCAGCGGTGATGGACATGAGCTTCGCCAACCAGGCACTCTGCGCGGAGCATGTAGCCAAGCACCACGACGAGATGGCTGTCGGCGTGCACGATGTCCCCGAGGAGATCGACAGCGAGGTCGCGCGGCTGAAGCTCGAAGCGATGGGCGTGCGCATCGACGTGCTCACGGAAGAGCAGCGGCACTATCTCTCGTCCTGGCAGATGGGGACCTCGTGACGGCGGAGCGTCCCAACCCCTACCAGCCAACGCTGGTGACGCTGCGAAACGGCGTCTCGCTGCTCAACGCACCGTCAGCCAGCCGCAACGTGGGGGTGTTCCTCATCGTTCGCGCCGGCAGCCGGGACGAAACACCGGAAACCTCCGGCCTGGCGCACTACCTGGAGCACATGTTCTTCAAAGGCACGGAGCGCAGGCCGAGCACCAAGATCATCTCCCGCGAGATCGACCGCCTCGGCGCGTCGACGAATGCCTACACGGACACCGAGGAGGTGGCGTACTACGCCGAGGGTCCGGCGACAGCCCTGACTGAGCTCGCCGACATCATCACCGACATGCTGAGCCGCCCCCTCTTCGAAGCGGAGGAGGTGGAGCGGGAACGCAACGTCGTGCTCCAGGAGCTGGGGATGCGCCTGGCGGATCCCGAAGGATGGATCTGGGACCGCATCGGATCGGTGGCATTCGGCGGTGGCCAGCCGCTGTCCTGGTCGGCGGCGGGTTTCCCGGCGGTCATCGAGCGCGCCGGCCGCGACCAACTTGTGGCGTACCACAAGTCCTTCTACGCCCCAAAGTCCATGTGCCTGGTGATTTCCGGCGGCAGCAGCCTCATGGCTGAGGACGCCGAGCGCTTCCTCGCCGGCGTTCCCAACGCCCGCACCCGCAAGCGCAGCGCCGCCCGCTGGGGGCTGGGCGACCGCTACACCGCCAGCATCCGCCCCGCAACCCGCGACGAGGAGCCCCAGACCCGCGTGGTCTTCGCTGTTCCCGGGATCCCTGCCACGGACCCGGACAGGACGGCGCTGTCGGTGATGACCCACATCCTCGGAGGCGGCATGTCCTCGCGGCTGTTCCAGACGGTCCGGGAGCGCAACGGTCTCTGCTACAGCATCTACGCCCTGCACGAGGGCTTCGATGACTGCGGGCTCTTCGCCATTTCCACCGCCACCCGCCCCAAGGACGCGCGCCGGGCTACGCAGCTCTCCTTCAAGGAGTTCCGCCGCCTTATCGGCAAGCGCGTCGTGGCCGACGAGCTGGCCGCCGCCAAGTCGGCGATGATCGGCCGGCTGCTCCGTTCAACCGAGACGGCCATCGCCGGCGCTCGCTTTTACGGCGGCCGCTGGCGGGCCGGCCTGCCGGTGGAGACACCCGACCAGCGCGCCGACGCCATCGCCGCTGTCACGGCAGAGCAGGTGCAGGCCATGGCCGAGCGCATCGGCGCCGGCTTGGAGCAGGTGCGCCTCGCCTTCGTCGGGCCCGAGGATCAGGGCGAGGAGTTGCTGGCCGCCACTGCGTGAGCCGGGCGCCACTGAGCGATCCGCTGCTGGCCGCAGTTCACGGGCCGAGCAACCACACGTAGACACCGCCGCTCTGAACCGCAGGGTTCCCGAAAACGCCGGTCAGGACGGCTGCGGCAGCGGGCTGGTTCGCGATGGGCGTGAGCATCACCGCTTCCGCATCGGCGCGGTGCAACTCGGTGCGAAGCGAAAGCTCGGTGCCCGGCTCGATCTGTGCGTCGGCGCCGCCCGTCAGCTCAGCGGCCACGCGAAACAATGCTTGCTGGTCCGCTGCCGCCGGGCCAAGAAAATATCCACCCACGAGCCGGAAGCGGAACCCGTCATACGCCTGGCCCACCATCGCCGCCATCGCCGCTGACGACGGCATGGGTATTGCATAGACGGTGCGACCATCCAGGACGGATGCCTCAGGCGAGGTGAAGAACGGCGCTGCAGCAACCCGTTCGTGCGGAAACGGCACCGTGGGAATCAGCGAGACGCCAACGGCTGCGGCACCAAGAGCGGCAACGAGAATCGTTCGACGCTGACCGGCCAGCGCCTCGATCGCCACAGTGAACAGGTAGGCAGCACCGAGAACGACGTACATCATCAACCGCGCGGGAAGCACTGAGCGCATCAACGGCAGCCGCACAACCACATCCCATGGAAGCAGTACAGGCGTAGTGGTCCCTCCCACCACGAGATGCCGGCCCAAGCTGAGAACGGCGATCACAGCCGCGGTTGCGGCGACGACGAGCACCACGGGGTCGCGGCGGCGACGGATGACGGCGTACGCGCTTCCGGCGAGCAGCGGGATTCCCAGGTACCCCATCTGCTCTGCCAGGTTGCCGGGGAATTTCGTTGCCACCGTGGTGATGGCGTCGGGCCGTATCAACGTCGCCCGCGTTGGAACAATGAGGTTGAGCAGATCGATGGCGAAGCTGGAACGGTCCAGGCTGCCTACCGTGAGCGCCTCAGGACCGCGCAGCTCATACCAGATGGGATAGGCAAGTGCAGCACCGGCAACCACCGCCGCCAAGCCCAGCGCCTTGCCTACGTGCGCTGCGTGCAAGCGCAGGCCGCTGCG
>JAFAJR010000181.1 GCA_019236085.1 Candidatus Dormiibacterota bacterium | reverse complement strand
ATGCCTTCACCTGGATCGAGCGCGATATCGGCATCGAGTTCGATCGCTTCAATCTGCCGAAGGTCGATGCGGTCACTTTTCAGTCGACGCGCCCGCAGGTGTTCTTCGGCGGCGATGCGGCCTTCGGCCCGAAGAACATCATCTGGTCGGTGGAGCACGGTCATCAGGCCGCGATATCGATCCACCAGCATTGCGGCGGACTGCCGCTGCAGGAACGGCCGGCGCAGGGCGTGAACCTGGTGAGCCAGATGATGGGGCTCAGCGAGTGGAGCTATCACAACGACTACAACCCGGCGCCGCGGCAGCGCATGCACCATGTCGACCTCAAGTCGCGCTTCGGCACGCTGAACACAGAGGTCGAGCTGGGCTTCAGCGCTTCGCAGACCGCCGACGAGGCGCAGCGGTGCCTCAACTGCGACGTGCAGACGGTGTTCGACGCGCCACTGTGCATCGAGTGCGACGCCTGCATTGACGTGTGCCCCGTGCGCTGTCTGACCATCACCGACAACGGCACGGAGGACGAGCTGCGCACCCGGCTCACGGCGCCGGCCAAGAATGCCGACCAGGCCCTCTTCGTCTCTGGCGCGCTCCCGCAGACAGGCCGTGTCATGGTGAAGGACGAAAACCTGTGCGTGCACTGCGGTCTGTGCGCTGAACGCTGCCCCACCGCCGCCTGGGACATGAAGAAGTCGGACATCCGCATCCCCTACGCGCTCACCATGCTGCCCATCGCGGAGCCGGCGCTGCGATGAGCGTGGCCGAGGCGCCGGCGCAGCGCCACGCGCTGACGACCAGGGTCAACGACTTCGCGCTCAAGCTGGCCAACGTCAACGGCACCGGCTCGGCGAGCGCCAACTCGCTGCTCATGAAGGCCATCTTCCGCATGGGCGTGCCGGTGTCGGGCAAGAACCTGTTCCCCTCAAACATCCAGGGCCTTCCCACCTGGTACGAGATCCGGGTCAACCGCGACGGCTTCGTCGCGCGCGTCGAGCAGTACGACCTGGTGGTGGCGATGAACAGCCAGACGATCGAGCGCGACGTCGCCGAGGTCACGCCGGGCGGCTTCGTGCTCTACGACTCCACGTTCCCGCTCGAGCCCCGCTTGATGCGCGAGGACGTCACATTCCTCGGCATCCCGCTTGCGCAGCTGATCAACCAGCGCTTCGACAAGTCGCGCGAGCGGGTGCTGATGAAGAACGTCGCCTACGCCGGCGCGGTGGTGGCGCTCCTGAACATCGACGGCGAGGTGCTCGACGCGTTGCTCGACGAGAAGTTCGGCGCCAAACCGGCGCTGCGTGAGTCGAACCACGTGGCGCTGCAACTGGGGATCGACCACGCACGGTCTGAGTTCCCCTGCCCACTGCCGTTCCACCTTGAGCGCATGCCGCAGCAGGACACCGTCCTGGTCGACGGCAACACGGCGGCGGCGCTGGGTTGCCTGTACGCCGGGGCCACGGTGGCCGCGTGGTATCCGATCACGCCGTCGACGTCGCTGATGGACGCGTTCACCAAGTTCTGCGAGCGGTACCGCAGAGATCGTGACACCGGACGCACCAACTGCATGATCATCCAGGCCGAGGACGAGCTGGCGGCGATCGGCGTGGTGGTGGGCGCGGCGTGGAACGGAGCGCGCGCCTTCACCTCGACGTCAGGCCCCGGCATCTCGCTGATGAACGAGATGCTCGGTCTCGCGTATTACGCGGAGATTCCCGCCGTGGTGGTCGACGTGCAACGCACCGGGCCCTCGACCGGCATGCCGACGCGCACGCAGCAGTCCGACATCCTCGCCTGCGCCTACGCCTCGCACGGCGACACCAAGCACATCCTGCTGTTCCCCGGCGATCCCCACGAATGCTTCGAGCTGGCGCTCAGCGCCTTCGACATCGCCGAGCGTTTCCAGACCCCGGTGATCATGCTGTCCGACCTCGACATCGGCATGAACGACTGGGTGGTTCCCAGCCTGCACTGGGACGACTCGTACGCTCCGGACCACGGCCGCGTGCTGGACGCCGACGCGCTGCAGAAACTGGCTGCGTTCCGCCGCTACGCCGACGTCGATGCCGACTCCGTGGCGGCCCGCACCCTGCCCGGCACCAGCCCGCTGGGAGCCTACTTCGCCCGCGGTTCGGGACACACCGAGTCCGGTGTGTACACCGAGATCCCGGATGAGTACCAGAAGGTCGTGGATCGGCTGGCTGCCAAACACCGCGCGGCCGCGCGCCACATGCCCAAGCCCGTTGTTGAACGTCGTGCCGGGGCGCGCTTCGGGGTCGTGACGGTGGGCAGCTGCGACCTGGCGGTGCGCGAGGCACTGCAGCAGTTGCACCATGCTGGGCTCGGCGGCGACTACATGCGCATCCGTGCCTTTCCCTTCGGCGACGAGGTGGATGCGTTTCTGCGCGAGCACGACACGGTGTACGTGGTGGAGCAGAACCGCGACGCGCAGCTCCGGTCGTTGCTGACGCTCGAGACTGCGGCGCACGCTTCGCAGCTGCACTCCATTCGTGCCTACGGCGGCTATCCCCTCAGCGCCCGCACCGTGATCGACGGCGTGCGCAGAGAGCTGGGAGCGTAGCGTGCCGTCCATCACCAAGCCGCTGGTGCCGCTGCTGGACCTGCCGCGAAACGGCATCGGTCTGACGGTGCGCGACTACGAGGGGTCGATGTCGACACTCTGCGCCGGCTGCGGCCACGATTCCATCACCGCGGCGCTGGTGCAGGCTTTGTGGGAGCTCGAGGTGCAACCGCACATGATTGCCAAGCTCTCCGGCATCGGCTGCTCCTCGAAGACCACCGCGTACTTCGCCGGCACGGCGCACGGCTTCAACTCGGTGCACGGCAGGATGGCGGCGATCGCCACCGGCGCCGCGGCGGCGAATCGTGACCTGCTCTATGTCGGTGTGTCGGGTGACGGCGATTCCCTGTCGATCGGGCTTGGCCACCTGATGCATGCCATGCGGCGCAACGTCCGCATGCTGTACATCATCGAGAACAACGGCGTGTACGGGCTCACCAAGGGGCAGTTCTCGGCCTCCGCAGATTTGGGGTCCACCCTCAAGCACGGCAAGGCCAACATCTTTTCGCCAATCGACCCCGTGTCGGTCGGTCTCAGCATGGGCGCAACCTTCCTGGCGCGCAGCTTCTCGGGTGACAAGCAGCAGCTGATCCCCATCCTGAAAGCAGCGGCGCGGCACCGTGGCTTCGCGCTGGTCGATGTCATCTCGCCCTGCGTGACCTTCAACGACCACGAGGGCTCCACCAAGAGCTACCACTACACCCGCGAGCACGAGGTGCAGGCGACTGACTCCGATTTCATCCCGCTGCGCGATGAGGTGATCGCCGAGATCCCGGCCAACGGTGTTCGCGCTGTGACCATGCACGACGGCAGCGTGCTGCGCTTCCGCTCGGTGCCAGAGGGTTACGACCCCACCGATCGTGCCTCGGTGATGAACTACCTCGAGCAGCGTCACGACGCCGGTGAGGTGGTCACGGGAGTGCTGTTCGTCGACGAGTCCTCACCCGACCTGCACGACCTGAACCGCAGCAGCGAAACAGCGCTGGTGCACCTGCCGCAGACGGCTCTGTGTCCGGGCTCGTCGGTGCTCGACTCCATCCAGCAGAGCTGGCGCTGAGCGGGGCCGGGGGTATGCGTCGTCACCGAATTGGATATGCGGCAGCGCTGCTACCGGCGGCAGTCGCGCTGGCCGTCAGTGGCGTGCATGCTGATGCCGCGTCGGGGAACCCAGCGACAGCTGTGCTGCAGGGGTCGTGGGTGCTCACAGTGACGGTGCATTCCTACACCGGGAGCGTCACCACGCCGGAGGTGAACTTCCCTGTGGGACACACGGCATCGGTCACAGTCACATTCACCCAGCACTGCACAGCGCCCGGTCAGTGCACGGTCACGTTCGTACCTCCCGGCCAGCAGTTCGGCGGGTATGACGCCGCCACGGGAATGGTCTTCTCTGCGCAGCCGGCTCCCTTGGTCGACGGCGTCATGCCGGCCCAAGGGTTCACCGAAGGGTACGGTGGTCCCGGGTTCAACTGCGGCCCTCCCCCTTCGGCACAATTCGAAGTGGCGTTGCAGATTGTCCAGGCAGTAATCGGGCCTGGAGGCGCAGACGACGCGGTGACTGTCGACGGCACGGAGCGCGATCTGCAGCAGTGGTGCACTGCCGGCGGCGGCAGACTCCCGCAGGCGGAATACCAGCTCCTCAGCATCGTCGGCCATCCGGTGGGCTACGTGACCCCGGCACCGACCGCCGCCCCAGTGGCCGTGCATCCCATTCCCGCGGCGCCGGCCGCCGCCGCCGGGACGCTGACCCATCCCCTGCCGTCGACGATCACTGCGTCGCTCGCCACGCCGTCGGACGCCTTCGGCAGCCTGCGCTCATCATTGATCAACGCAGCGATAACGGTCGGTGTGCTGCTCTTCGTGACCTTCCCCGCGCAGCTCTTCAACCGCACCTTCGACGAGAACTACGAGGAGATCAGGGACATCGCCGAGCGCCGCGCACCGTGGCTGAAGCGCTGGCGTGCACGCCAGGCCGAAACGCAACACCAGGAGCGGCGGCGCACCATCGTTCTCCTGCTCACG
>JAFAJR010000382.1 GCA_019236085.1 Candidatus Dormiibacterota bacterium | reverse complement strand
ACCGCGGCGAGCGTGTGCTGACCAATGGCCGGGCCACCGTCCGGCTGCAACGATAGGAAGTGAGGCCATGACACTCGAGTTCTCGCTGACCCAGGAGCAGGAGGAGATCCGTGAGCTCGCCCACGAGTTCGCGGAGAAGGAGATGCGGCCGGTGGCCGACCATTACGACGAGACCGAGGAGACCCCCTGGGAGGTCATGCGCAAAGCCCACGACCTGGGGCTCGACCCTGCGGCCGGCTTCCCCGAGGAGTACGGCGGCCAGGGGGTGGACCTCCTCACCTCGCTCGTGTTGCAGGAGGAGCTGGCCTGGGGTGATGCGGGCATCGCCGTCTCGATCAACGCGACCGGGCTGGCCGGCGCCGGCATCATCGCCATGGGAACCGAGGAGCAGAAGCAGAAATACGTGCGGCAGCTCACCGACCCCAAAGAGCTGCGCATTGCCGCGATGGGGCTGACCGAGCCCAACTCGGGCTCGGACTCGCTGGCGCTCGAGACCACCGCCGCCAAGGTCGACGGGGGCTACGTGCTCAACGGCACCAAGCAGTTCTGCACCAACGGCGGCATCGCCGACATCCAGGTGGCGTTCGCCACCACCGACAAGTCCCTGGGGCCTGCCGGGATCGCAGGCTTCGTCATCGAGAAGGGCACGCCGGGCATGCGTCAGGGACGCAAGGAGCGCAAGCTCGGCGTGCGCGCCTCCCACACGGCCCAGGTGATCTTCGAGGACTGCTTCGTCCCGGAGGAGGCCAGGCTGGGCTACGACAAGGACGGCAACGCCACGGGGCCCGGCGCCGTCGGCGCGATGTTGATGCTGGAAGCCACCCGTCCGCTGGTGGCGGCTGCGGCGATCGGCATCGCCCGGGCAGCGTTCGAGTTCGCCCGCGACTACTCCCAGGAGCGGATCCAGTTCGGCAAGCCGATCTCGAAGCACGAGGCGATCGCTTTCAAGCTGGCCGACATGGCGACGGAGATCGACGCCGCCCGCCTGCTGACCTGGCGCGCCGGCTGGATGGCAATGCACGGCATCCCCTATGCGCGCGGCGAGGGTTCGATGGCCAAGCTCTTCGCCGGTGACATGGCGATGCGGGTCACAACAGACGCCGTCCAGGTCCTGGGCGGCTACGGCTACATCAAGGAGTACCCGGTGGAGCGCTGGATGCGCGATGCCAAGATCTACCAGATCTGGGAGGGCACTGCCGAGATCCAGCGGCTCGTCATCTGCCGCTTCATCCTGGGGGAGCGTCAGGCAACAGCGCGGCCCAAGCTGGTGCGCGACGAGGGCCCCGTCCGTCCCGCCGCCAGAGCGAGCTGAGCGGTGTTCGAGCTCACGGGCAAGGTCGCGGTCGTCACCGGAGGTTCGCGCGGCTTGGGCCGTGCCGACTCCCTGGCACTTGCCAGGGCCGGCGCCGACGTCGTGGTCACCGACATCCTCCTGGAGTCGGACCCGGAGCTCGAGAAGACCGCCGAGTCGGCGCAGTCAGCGCTCGCCCAGGTGTTCACCTCACAGCAGGTTGTGTACGCGGAGAAGACGAGCGAGGAGATACGCGGCATGGGCCGTCGCTCAGCCGCCATCAAGATGGACGTCACCGACCGCGAGCAGGTGCGCGACGTCTTCGCGCGCATCAAGGAGGAGTTCGGCTCCATCGACATCCTGGTGAACAACGCCGGGACGCTGGACCACATCGCGCAGATCGAGCATCAGAGTGACGACTTGTGGGACCGCGACCTCCGGGTCAATGTCAGCGGCGCGTACAACTGCACAAAGGCAGCGTGGCCGTTCATGCGCGAGCAGGGCTGGGGCCGTGTTGTGTACATGGCATCAGTGGCAGGAACGCTCGGCGGTTTCGGCCAGGCGTCATATGCAGCCACCAAGTCCGCGGTGATCGGCTTCGGCAAGTCGATGGCTCTGGAGGGTGCGCGCTACGGCATCACCGCCAACATCATCGCGCCGGGCATCATCGCCACCGAGGCGTGGAGGATGGGCAACCCCAAGATGAACGACCGCATGATCCTGCGCACGGCCACTCGCAGCCCGGGCGAGCCGGAGGACATCGCCAACACCATCGTCTTCCTCTGCTCACCGGAGGCGCGCTACATCACCGGCCAGGTGATCACTGTCGCGGGCGGCATCGACCTCTTCGTCTACTGAGCGTCGCACGGAACGCTCACCGGTCGACTGCGGTGTGACGCTGTGGGCCGCCGACGTCGGCCCCTACGTGTGGCACGAGTTCGACGCCGACCGCATGCGCAATGACATCGCCGCGGTGGCCGCCGCAGGCTTTCGAACCCTGCGTCTGCTGCTGCCCTGGGACGCCTTCATGCCCCATCCCGGACGCGTCCCCGGCATCCGCCTGCGTCAGCTCGACACGGTTCTGAGCCTCGCGGGGGAGCAGGGCATCGTCACGGTTCCCGTGCTGTTTGCGCAGGCGCTCGGCGACTGCGTGATGCTGCCGGCGTATGCAATAGATGTCAACACCCGGGCCTCCGTGGTGCGCCCTGTCACCGACGCGGTCGTGCAGCCCGGCCGACCGAAGGACCAGTACACGGATTCGCTGCTGACAGAGGTGCAGCTGCAGTGGATCGAATCGCTGCTCTCTGCCTTTGCCGGTCATCCGGCGATCGCCATGTGGGACCTGGGCCACGACCCCGCAGGCGTGATGCGGCCACGGCGCACAGAGCAGCAGCGCTCGTGGTGCGCCCGAATGAGTGCTGCGATCCATGCGTATGGCCAGCAGACCATGCTCACGCTTGGTGCTGACGATTTCCTGATGGCTCGCGGTGTGCGCCCTGCGCTGCTGGCACGTGAGGTCGACACGCTGGGCGTTGCCGTCGACCTCGACCGCATGCATCTCACCGAGGTGCACGGCATTGCCAGGACTGCGTTCTTCGCGCAGCTCGCGCTGCGGCTCAGTGGCGGTGAAGTTCCGCTGGCGATACATGTGAGCACAACGGAGCGAAAGGGGTCAGAAGCAGAGCGCACCGCACGCGACACCATCGAGTCGCTCGTCGAGATGGGATGCAGCGGTGTGCATGCAATGTGGTGGGCAGAGTGCGACGAGCGCGTGATGTCGGTGCCGCCATTCGATCGCCGCCCCGACATGGCACGCCGTGGCGTGATGAACGTTCATGGCGAGCCGACGTCGTTCGGAGCCGGCTGGACGGCCGAGGTGGCGCACGAACCTGAACGACAGCCGGCACAGCCCTGGCCGGCGCACATCGACATCGATGACTACTACAGCAGCCTTCCGGAGAGCCTCGTCGATCTCCAGCGGTCGTGGGACTCCGGCAATGAGGGTATGCCTGCTATGCTGAGCCCACGCAGCAATCACTGACGTGGTGCTGCTGCTCCCCCTGCGCGACCACGGTTCCGACGCTGACACGGAAAGCAGACGGCGCGATGAGGTGGCGATGAACGACCGTTGTCAGCGAGTTTCCCGGAGGAACTGCTGTGCCCGCTGGCCGCATCAAGAAGATCATCCCGGACCGTGGCTTCGGTTTCGTCCGCGCGGATGATGGCAACGAGGTGTTCTTTCACCGCACCGAGCTCACCACGGTGGATTTCGATTCGCTGCAGGAAGGTGAGTCCGTGACGTTCGACATTGTCGATTCGCCCAAGGGACCGCGCGCCAGGAACTTGCAGAAAGCCAGCTGAACGGCGCCTGGAGCCGTCCATCTCGGCGTCAGCTCCGCTGCTCAGTCGGTCACGTACCTCAAGTACGCTCCCTCCCTGCGCTGCTCGCTTCCTTGATCTGAACGACCCAGACGCCGTTCAGGGCTAAGCTCGCGGGGTGGGCCGAGTGCGCGCCCTCCTGCCGGTATTTGTTGTCGCCATCGTGGGCGCGGCGGCCGCGTTCGCCGTGTCCGGGCATCCTCATGCAGGCAGCACACCTTCCCGAGCCGCCCTGGTTGCGGCGGTGCCAACGCCTATGGACGATGGCGGCTGTTCGCCGCGACTCCTGAGCCTCACCGGTTCGGTCCACGACTGCGTCGACGGCCTCTCCGCCGAGTCCTGTACGCAGCGCTCCACCTTCGAAGCCATCAACCTGCTGCATGGAACCGGCAACGCATACCTGCTGTACATCGAGGTCGACGGCGGCTATGCGGGGCCGGCGACATTCCGGCTCGCGCCCTGGCCGCACCAGGCCCTCGATGTCGGAGACGGCGCACCGAAGGTGGCACTGCGCCTCTTCGGCTCGGGTCGGCTCTACGAGTCCTACGCCGGGCGGCTCACCATCGACGTCGGCGGCTGGTCAGGCACCGTCACGGCGACGCTCCGCTACAGCGGCACGGCGTCGCCGGCGCCGGCTGACGTCACCCTTGCCGGGAGCTGGACGTGCCTTCCCTGACGACGCGCTCTGCCGGCCCGTCCGGCCGCAGCGTCCCGAAGCGCGCTGCAGCCTCCTGAACCCGGGCTGGGTCGCGGCCGCGGAAGCGGATCACGAGCTCCCGGCGGTCGGTCTGGGGGTACGAGCCGACGCTGACGTCGCTGAACTCTCCGGCGACGGCCCGCATCGGTCCGTCCATCTCCGCCTCGGGCACCGCTTGGTAGCGCAACTCGAGCACGGACGGGACCTCGCCGCCGCCGAAGTACGCCGGAAGCATCTCCTCCTCGAGGATCGTGCTGAGCTCGCGGGGGATGCCGGGGAGGACGAACACGGTCTGTCCGGCACCTGTGTCGATTGCCAGGCCCGGTGACATCCCTCGCCGGTTGGTCAGCACCGTCGCCCCGGCGGGAACCATGGCGGCGCGGCGGTTCGCCTCGCTGACCTCGGCCGTCTCGACCCAGCCCGCCTGGTGCATCCGCTGCACCAGCCCTTCGATGTGGGCAATGGCCACCGGGTTGAGCTCGAGAGGGCGGCCCACGGCCAGCGCGACCGCTGCGAATGTCCGGTCGTCAGGGGTGGGGCCGATGCCTCCGCTGACCACGACCGACCGGACGCCGTCCTCGGCCAGCGCCCGGGCGATGGCGGCGGCGATTGCCGTCTCGTCGTCGGCCACCACCTCGATGCGCCGCACCGGGTGACCAGCTTCGAAAAGCCGGGTGGCGAGCAGCCTGGAGTTGGTGTCCTGGGTGTGCCCGCTGAGCAGCTCGTCGCCGACGGCGACCAGCACCGTGGGCGCAGAGGTGTAAGGCACGGGTACAATCCTGCGCGCCCGACGGTGGCGACAGCATCGTGTGCCGTCGCCCCTCACTCACTCAGCGGAGCACCGGACCACTCATGCACCAACTCGATCGCATCATCCTGCTGCCGGTCGGCCTCGGCGGCATCCTCGCCCTGCTCTGGGCTGTCGCCCTGATCGTCTGGGTGCTGCGCCAGCCACCGGGCAACGAGCGCATGCAGGAGATCTCCAAGGCCATCCAGGAGGGCGCGTCTGCCTATCTGAACCGGCAGTACACGATCATCGCTGCGATCGGCGCCGCGATCTTCGTCTTTCTGACGCTCACCCTCGGCTGGAAGACCGGCGTGCTCTTCCTGATGGGTTCGGTACTCAGCGCCGCGGCCGGTTACGTGGGCATGAACATCTCGGTGCGGGCCAACCTACGCACCGCAGAGGCGGCGCGTCGCGGCATCAACCCGGCGTTGCAGGTGGCCTTCCGAGGGGGTGCAGTCACCGGGCTCTTCGTGGTGGGCTTCGGGCTGATCGGCGTAGCGGTCGCGTACGGCATCTTCAACGACTTCAACGCGCTTGTCGGCTTCGCCTTCGGCGCCTCGCTCATCTCGGTGTTCGCCCGCCTGGGCGGCGGCATCTACACCAAGGCGGCCGACGTCGGCGCCGACCTGGTGGGCAAGGTGGAGGCGGGCATCCCCGAGGACGACCCGCGCAACCCCGCGGTGATTGCGGACAACGTTGGCGACAACGTGGGCGACTGCGCCGGCATGGCAGCTGACCTGTTCGAGACCTACGCGGTGACGGCTGTCGCCACCATGCTGCTGGGCTTCCTGCTCTACAAGGGCAACGTCACGCTGGTGATCTACCCGCTGATCCTTGGTGGCATCAGCATCGTCGCCTCCATCATCGGCTCGCTGTTCGTGCGCATGGGTCGCGGAACGTGGATCATGGGCGCGCTGTACCGCGGGCTGATCGTCGCAGCCGTGATCGCGCTGGCGGGCTTCGCGGCGGTGACGCTGGTGCTGGACAACGGTGGCTACTTCGCAGGCTTCGACCATCCGTCGATCAACCTCTTCATGTGCGGCGTTGTCGGGGTGGTCATCACCATCCTGCTCGTGGCTGTCACCGAGTTCTTCACCGGCTCACAGTTCTGGCCGGTGCGCACCATCGCCCGCGCTTCGACAACCGGACACGCAACCAACATCATTGCCGGCATCGCCATCGGGATGGAGGGGACGGCGATACCCGTGCTGATCATCGGCATCGGCATCCTCCTGTCAGCGGCGCTCGGCGGTCTGTACGGCATCGGCATAGCAGCGATGGCGTTGCTGAGCATGACCGGCATCGTCGTCGCCATCGACTCATACGGACCCATTACCGACAACGCCGGTGGCATCGCGGAGATGGCCGAGCTGCCCCACGAGGTCCGCGACATCACCGACCCCCTGGACGCTGTCGGCAACACCAC
>JAFAJR010000348.1 GCA_019236085.1 Candidatus Dormiibacterota bacterium | reverse complement strand
TAGGTGGCTGCACCGTGCCCCAAGTGGGTGTGGGTGACGATCCCCAGCCGCTCGAGCTCGTCGAGGTTGCGGTACACGGTGGAGGGGTGCACATCAGGGGCCAGTTCGCGGACTGCCGCCAGCAGCTCCTCCGCGGTGGGATGGCCGGCGCCGTGGATCAGCCCCTGCAGCACCAGCCGCCGCGCCGTCGTGATGCGCACCCCATCGTCGCGCAACCGCGCGACCATCCCCTCGACGACGTCGCTTGCCACCGTCGCAGGATACCGCTGACGCGTCCAGGCTGCAGGTGGCCCTCACACGCTGTTGCGAGCTGGTCGCGTCTGGAGCTACGCTGTGGGAGGGTGGCTCAGCGCTGAGGAGGTACGGACCATGGCAACCATCGCCGCAACGTGGGCGACCGTCCGCAGCGGGCTTTCCGCCCGGGAGTGGCGGCACGTGGCCGCCATGGTCGGCACCGTCGTTCTGCTGCACGTGCTCGGCTGGGGCATCTTCGTGATGGCCGTGCTCCCCGTGCACAACAAGGTGGGGGCGGGCCTGGGCGTCGGCGTGGCGGTGACCGCATACACCCTGGGGATGCGCCATGCATTCGACGCGGACCACATCTCAGCCATCGACAACACCACGCGCAAGCTCATGGCTGAAGGAAAGCGGCCGCTGTCGGTCGGCTTCTTCTTCTCGCTGGGCCATTCGACAATAGTGCTGGGCCTCGGCATCGGCATGACATTTGCCGCCAAGGCCATTCTCGGCCAGGTGGCGAACCCGCAGTCCTCGCTGGAGGGCACCACGGGCGTCATCGGCACGCTCGTCTCGGGCACGTTCCTCTATCTGATCGCGATCCTCAACCTGGTGATTCTTGTCGGCATCGTCAAGGTGTTCCTGGAGATGCGGCGCGGGCGCTACAACGACGACGAGCTGGAACAGCAGCTCAACTCCCGCGGCCTGATGTTCCGCTTCTTCGGCCGCATGATGAAAGCGATCCGCTCGCCCTGGCAGATGTACCCGGTTGGCGTGCTGTTCGGGCTCGGTTTCGACACGGCTACCGAGATTGCGTTGCTGGCGGCCACGGCGGGCGCGGCGACGGCAGGGCTGCCCTGGTATGCGGTGGTGAGCCTGCCGATTCTCTTCGCCGCCGGCATGTCGATGTTTGACACGCTCGACGGCTCCTTCATGAACTTCGCCTACGGCTGGGCCTTCTCCAAGCCCATCCGCAAGGTCTACTACAACATCACGATCACCGGCCTGTCAGTCGCGGTTGCGCTGCTCGTCGGCTCGATCGAGCTCTTCGGCCTGCTCGCCACCGAGCTCAATCTCTCAGGCGGCTTCTGGGGCTATGCGTCGACGTTCAATATCAACCAGGCCGGCTTCATCATCGTCGGGCTGTTCGTGGTCACGTGGTTGGCGGCACTCGGCATCTGGCGGTTCGGCCGCATCGAACAACGCTGGGCGAGGGCGAGCGCGCAGCGCTCAGACTGACGGCCTCAGGCTCACGCCACCGTGAGGACGACGTTGCCCAGCTTCTGCTTGGTGTCGACGTAGGCCATGGCGTCGACGATGTCGTCGAGCGGGTAGGTCCTGTCGATCACGGCGCGATACATGCCGGCCTCCATCAGCCGTTTGATCAGCCACACATCGCGCCGCAGGAACCGCGGTGGGATCTCGGAGCTCACGCGCCTGCCCTGAACGCGCACGTTGAGCATGGCGAGCGCGATCTCGATGAGCCCGTCACTCGCGATCCACACGCCACCGCGACGCAAGGCGTGACGTCTGGGCACGAAGTGCTCCTTGCCGACGGCGTCGAAGATGACGTCGTATTGCTCGCCGCTCGCTGCGAAGTCCTGCTGCGTGTAGTCGATAATCTCGTGCGCACCGAGCGACCGCACCAGCGCTGTGGCGTTGCGTCCACACACCGCGGTCACGTGCGCACCGAACGCCGCAGCAAGCTGCACCGCGGCTGTACCGATCGAGCCGGAGGCGCCGTACACCAGCAGGCGCTGCCCGCGCTGCAGACGCACCCGCCGCAGGTTGATGAGCGCGAGGATCGCTCCGTCGCAGACCGCTGCAGCCTGCTCGAACGGCCACTCCTCGGGGATCGTCGCGATCATGCCCTGCTCTCGCACGCAGACGAACTCCGCATGGGCGCCGAACCGCCAGACATTCAGCCCGAACACGCGATCGCCCACTG
>JAFAJR010000308.1 GCA_019236085.1 Candidatus Dormiibacterota bacterium | reverse complement strand
ACCTCGTCGAAGTTCCACGCCGGCGGCGGTGACGAGGTCGCCCATTCCAGCGTGTTCGCCTCCCACGGATCGTCGGGTGCCGTCTTCGGAGCGCGGATGCTGATGACGAAGTTGATCAGGAACACCGCAACACTGATGGCGATCACGAAGGCCCCGAAGGTCACAACCGAGTTCCAGTCGCCCCAGCCGCGGTTGTCCTCGTAGGTGGCGATGCGGCGAGGCATGCCGAGCAGCCCCAGCACGTGCATGGGCATGAACGCCAGGTTGAGTCCCAGCATCATCAGCCAGAAGTGCAGCTTGCCCAGCTTCTCGCTGAGGAACCGGCCCGTGATCTTGGGGAACCAGTAGTACACCCCGGCGAACAGGCCCACCACGCTGCCGCCGAAGAGCACGTAGTGGATGTGCGCCACGATCCAGTAGGTGCCGTGGATGGTGCGGTCAACCGCGAGGCTGCCGGCGTACACCCCGTCAATGCCTCCTATGAGGAACATCAACAGGAAGCCGCAGGCGAACAGCATGGGCGTGTCGTAGCGGATCGAGCCACCCCACATGGTGGCCAGCCAGCTGAAGATCTTGATGCCCGTGGGCACCCCGATGATCATCGTGGTGAAGGCGAAGAACGTCTGCACCGCGAGCGGCAGCCCGGTGACGAACATGTGGTGCACGAACACAATGAATCCGAGCACGGCAATCGCCGCGATGGACGCGGCCATCGCCTTGTAGCCGAAGATGGGTTTTCGGCTGAACACGGGGATGACCTCGCTGATGATGCCGAACGCCGGCAGGATCATGATGTACACCGCGGGGTGCGAATAGAACCAGAACAGCAGCTGATATAAGAGCGCGTTGCCGCCGCCGCTCGGCAGGAAGAACGTGGTGCCGATCTGGCGGTCCAGCAGCACCATGGCGAGCGCGGACGCCAGGAACGGCGACGCGAGCACCACCAGTCCCGCAGTGATCTCCTGCGCCCAGACGAAGAGCGGAAGGCGTCCCCAGCTCATGCCCGGGGCGCGCATGTTGTGGATGGTCGCAAGGAAGTTGAGTCCACCGAGCATCGACGAGATGCCGAGCAGGTGCAGGCCGATGATCCACAGGTCCTGACCCATGCTGCAGCTGTAATGCGCCTCGGTCAGCGGGGTATAGCCCGTCCAACCAGCGTCGCCCGGACCGCCGGGGCAGATGATGGTGCCGCCGGCGCCGACCACCGCAGGTACCAGGAATCCCGAATACATCACGAGGCCGCCGAGCGGAATGAGCCAGAACGACAGCGCGTTGATGCGGGGAAACGCCATGTCGCGCGCCCCGATCATGAGCGGCACGAAGTAGTTGCCCAGGCCGGCCCACACCGGGATGATCCAGAGAAAGATCATCGTGGTGCCGTGCATGGTGAACACCTGGTTGTACTGCTCCGGCGTCAGGAAGCTGTTCTGCGGCTCGGCAAGCTGGATGCGGATGAGCAGCGCCATGATGCCGCCGACCAGGAAGAAGAAGAACGTCGTGAACAGATACATGATCGCGATCTTCTTGTGGTCGACGGTGGTGATCCAGCCGAGCACGCCGCGCGACTTGTCCCATCGCGTGGCGAAGCGCGCGCGGGGCAGGGTCGCATCCATCACAGCCATCACGATCCTCCGGCTTGACAGGCTGGCGAGGTGGGGTCGATGGTCCCGTTGGGACTGCCGAACACGCAGGACTGATACTGGTTCTGCGGCAGCGAGATCACTGTGATCAGCATCTTGGCGTGGCCCACACCGCAGAGTTCCGTGCACTGCCCGTAATACGTGCCCGGGCGCGCGTTGAGCCACATGGTGTTGACCTGTCCGGGGATGGCATTCATCTGACCCGCGAGCGACGGGACGTAGAAGCTGTGGTTCACGCCGCACCCCTCGGCCGAGATGGCCTGCGCCAGCGTCTGACCGTTGCCCAGCGTGGTAGGCGGCTTGCAGGGCGGGTCGGTGGACACGATCTGCAGACCCACGTCGGTGTTCTCCGGCACGTACAGCGTCGTAAAGCTCTCGATGCGCTTGCCTGATGAGGTTGCGCCGTAGTCGAACGTCCAGGAGAACTGCTGGCCGATGACAGTCACCGTGTTGGGTGCTGCGTCCGCCGGCGTGTCGTTGATGAACGGCATGTGCGCCGCGGTGAAACCGAACAGTGCGAGGAACACCACCAGCGGCAGCAGCGTCCAGGCGATCTCGAGCCGCGTGTTGCCGTGGAACTGCTCCGGGTCGTCGTCGTCGCTGCGCCGGCGGAAGCGGAACATCGCATACAGCAGCAGCGCCGCGACGATGACGCCGAGCGCGACCGACGACCAGAACACAGCTGTGAAAACTGTCTGCATGGTGTCGTCGACAGTGCCGCCGGAGTGCAGCGGCGAGGTGTCGACGCAGCAGGCCGCGAGCAGGTTCATCCGGCGCCGGATGATCGCACAAGCGGGCGCCGCATCGCCCCTGGCGTCACTTCTGCCACGGCTTGGTCCGGCTGCGGATCTGGCCCTTCACCACTTCGGTGATGTCGACGTTGGTGAGCGCCGCGCGGTCCCAGGGTCCGCGGTTTCGGGGCACCTCGGCGGGGTCGGGCAGCGGCGCATCCGCAGAGGGCTGCGGCCGGTCGCGGCGGCGCAGCCGGTCGCGCAGGCCGGGGCGCGAACCCTGGCTCATAGCCTGAAGAACGACACCCGCGCCGCCTCCTCCAGGTCGCCCGCGCGTCTCGCCGCCGCCGTGCGTCTGGCGTCGGTGATCGCGCTGGCCCAGAGGAACAGCCCGGCGACGAAGAGCACCAGGAAGACCAGGACCGAGATGAACGCTACGAGCAGGAACACGGCGCTCTGGCCCGAGTCGATGAGCGCATGTCCCACACGCTCGCCGAACGTGATCAGCAGCACCGCGGGGCCGAGTGTGACAAGCGTTCCCACCAGGAAGAACGACGCCTTGCGCGGCTGCCGGTTGTACAGCTGCCCCAGACCCGGCACCACGCACAGGGCCACCGCGATGCGCCAGTCCGGGCGCCCCTGCCACACGGCTGTCATCGAGCCAGGAAGGCGCGGTAGCAGTAGTAGGCGGCCAGCAGGATGGTGGCGACTGCCCAGATGCTCACGAAGAGCACGTCGCCCCAGCCGGCGTCTCCGGGATACAGGTCTGCGATCACGTGTGTGACTTGAAGTTCTCGAGATAGTTCTCGGCGAGGATGATGGCGATGACAAACGCGATCAGGATGGCGAACACGATCGCCGTGCCGACGATGTCGCGCATCAGGGTGCGTCGTCTCATGCCGTGTGTGTCATGGCAGTGTCGAGTACTGCTCCCAATGGCGGATGAACTGGATCAGGATGGCGATCTGCTGGTCCGTCAGCGCCCGGGGCAGCGGCTGCTCCTTGTCACGCGCCGCATCGTACTGGTAGCCGGGTGCAGGACCTCCCCAGTCCGGCATGACGCTGCCGTAGTGCTCGAAGTCGGTGAAGCCCCATTCGATGCAGCGGTAGTAGTAGTCCTCGTTGTAGAAGCCGAGCCGGTCCTGGTTGTTCAGCGGCGGCCCGATGCCGCCCTGCCCCTGGCCGCCGTGGCACTGGGCGCAGTTCTTGTAGTACAGCGCGGCCCCCTCGGTGAACGAGTACTCGGGGTTGATGATGAGGTTCTGGTGGGCGTCGGTCTCGTCCAGCGCGAGGCGGCCGCCGTTGTGGCAGACGATGCAGCCGATCTGGTCGATGCCGATCTGTCCCGTGCCCTGGCTGGACGTCACTGGGTTGAGGAAGCTGGGGATGAACCCGGGCAGCTGCGCCGTCTGCGTCTTGTGGTTCTGGTCGATGTACGTGTAGGACTGGAACCCGTCGGCGCCGTACTGCGCGTAGCTGATCGAAGCTGGATAGTTGCCGCCGGCGCTGGTGATGTACGCCGGGTGCGTGCCCGTGAGGTGGTACTCGGCGGCGATCTGCTTGGCATTCGGCTCGTACTTGAAAAAGTCCTGGCTCAATCGTTGCGTTGCCTGCACTGGGCCGATCGTGCCGATGTCAGGCACGTGGCACGAGATGCAGCGCTCCACTCTGAACGTCGAGCCGACGGTTGCCTCGGGAAAGCTGGGGAACAGCTGCTGCACCGAGACGTCGAAATCGGTTGTGTTGTAGTCCTTTTGGTACTGGTCCTGAATCGACAGGTACTGGCGGCTCGCGGTGTCGCTCGCCGCGGCAATGCCCACGAGCGCTAGCAGCAGCACGCTCAGCGCGACGAAGAACCCCTTCATACAGGCGAGTTCAGTCCCGGATGGCCGAGCAGTGAGGTC
>JAFAJR010000292.1 GCA_019236085.1 Candidatus Dormiibacterota bacterium | reverse complement strand
CTCTACGTGATCGTGTCCCTGGTGTTCGTGCTCTATTTCGCGTCGCAGCCGGATCCCGCTGCGCTTCTGGTCGGCAAGGACTCGACGCCCCAGGACATCGCCAACATCACCAAAGAGCTCGGGCTCAACCGGCCGCTGTGGCAGCAGTACCTCGATTACCTGCAGCGCGTGTTCCTGCACTTCGACCTGGGCACGTCGTACAAGTCGAAGGTCCCGGTCACCACGACAATCCTGCACGCCGTGCCGATTGACATCTCGCTCGCGGTGGGTGCTGCGATCATCTGGATGGCGCTGGGCATCGGCGTCGGCGTGCTGGCGGCGCGCCGTCCGCGCAGCTTCGTGGACCGCGCGGCCACGGTGTTCGTGCTCACCGGTCTGTCGATGCCGACGTTCATCCTCGGATTGCTGCTGCTCTACGTGTTCTTCTACATCCTCACCATCCACGGCATCGCCATCTTCCCGTCGTCCGGCAACTGGACGCCGTTCACGCAGAACCCGTTACAGTGGGCGCACGTCCTGATATTGCCGTGGATCACGCTCGCCCTCATCACCGCGGCGACGTATTCGCGATTATCACGAAGCTCCCTGCTCGACACCCTCGGTGAGGACTACATCCGCACCGCGCGCGCCAAGGGTTTGAGCGAACGCCGTGTCGTGTACCGTCACGCGCTGCGCAGCGCGCTGACGCCGATCGTCACGCAGTTCGGCATCGACCTGGCCACAGTGCTGGGCGGCGCGATCATCACCGAGACAGTGTTCGGGCTTCCGGGACTCGGCAAGGCCGTGGTGGCGAGCATCGGCAACCAGGATCTGCCGCTCACGCAGGGCATCGTGCTCATCGCCGCGTTCTTCGTCGTGGCGGCGAACATCGTCGTGGACATCTTCTACGCAGTGCTCGACCCGCGCGTGCGATTGACCTGAACACGTAGCAGTCAGCTGCCGGTAGCGCAGAGTGGCATCGCTCTAGCGACACGAGATCTTCTCGTCGCTCGCCGCGGGAAAAATTTTGCGGCTCGCTCCTCGTACGACTCTATGGTCGCCACGAGCGACGCCACCCTGCGCTGCCATTCCGGGCGCTACGCGATCCGGTGAATGCCCACCGTGTCGCTCACGTAGAGAGCATGGTCCGGCCCCTCGACGACCGCGAGGCGGCACGTTGATGGACCGGCCACCACGGTGGCCGGTGGACCTGCCGACGCCACGATGCGCATGCCGTAGTCGAAGGTGCAGAAGACCAGGTGGTCCGCATACCCCGCCGGGCCGCTGGCGTCGACCCAGGCAACACCGGTGGGCACGACGGTGCCCTGCTCGCTGCTCCAGTCGGGGCCTGGCTTGCCGCCGCACGACGACGACTCCAGCGGGTGGCTGTAGCCGTAGCAGAGCGGCCACTGGAATCCCTCGCCCCGCATGACGTCGAGGTACAGCTCGTCGTAGCCGGTGCTGGGGCTGCCGGCGTCACCCGACGGTCCGTTGTTGGTGACGGCCAGCTGCCCGCTGCTCGAGAACGCGAAGCCAAACGGGTTGCGCAGCCCGTACGCCCACACCGGGTTGTTCGGACCGAAAGGGTTGTCAACTGGGATGCTCCCGTCCGGGTTGTAACGCAGGATCTTGCCGCGCGGGTCTGAGGTGTTCTGCGCCGACGGCGCGTCGTGCTCGTCGCCGAGAGTGACGTAGAGCTTGCCGTCAGGGCCGAAGGCAAGCCGGCCGCCCTTGTGGCAGCAGTCGCCACCTGATGGAAGCGTGATGAGCACCCTGGCGTTTGCAGCGCTGCCGCCGCAGTCCTGCCAGCGGATGACGTGCTGCGACTGGTAGTCGGCGTCGGAGTAGAAGGCGTACACGTAGTGGTCGGTGGCGAAGTGGGGGCTGAGCGCCAGGCCCAGCAGTCCGCGCTCGCTGTAGGTGCCGTTGGGCTCGGTGGTCACGGTCTGCACCGTGGCGAACACCTTGCTGGCCCCGTTCTGCCACACCCGCACGGTGCCGGATCGCTCGGTGTAGAAGAGCCTTCCGTCAGGCGCGAAGGCTAGCGCGGTGGGGAAATTGGCGCTGATCGTCGCCGGGAGCGCTGCCTGAGCCGGCACGGCGCAGGGATTGGGCGCCGAGGACGCCGACGCCGTTGCGCTCGGGCTCGGAGTCGGCGCGGTTGCGCTGGGGGTCGGCTTCGCCGGAGCCGAGCCGCAGGCGGCGGCCAGTCCTGCGCACAGAAGAAGGAAGACCCGCCGGGTCAGGAGACTGCGACCGCCGGCCGGTCCAGGTGCCGCCGGCCCCAGGAGTCGATTGCCTCGACCACCTGCTGCAGGTCGAAGCCCGCCTCTCCCAGCTCGTAGCTGGTGCGGGGCGGCATGTGCGAGTGCACCGTCTTGCGCACCACGCCGATGGACTCGAGATGGTCGAGGCGCAGGCTGAGGGTCGCCGGGTTGCAGCCGCCCACGCTGCGGCCCAGCTCGTTGAAGCCCTTCGGACCATCGAGCAAGGCGCGGACGATATGCAGCGTCCACTTCTCCTGGAGCACCTGAATTGCCTCGTGGACCGGGCAGTACTCCCTCGCGTCGAACTCCATCGGGTGCAGTGATCCTATCGTTGTGAAGAGCGGTCTGTGTGACCGCCTCGTGAAGGTGATGTTTGACTCAGTATAGCACTATGGAATACGATGCACTATGGTGCCTAAGCGCCATCCCCGCTCGGGGGCAGCCGAGCATCCCCTGGAGGACACGCTGATGGCATGGGCTCTCGACCCTCATCACACCTCGGTCGCATTCAGCGCCAAGCACCTGGGCGTCGCCACGGTGCGCGGCAGGTTCACCTCGGTCACCGGCGAGATCGACCTCGACAACCCCGACGACCCCACCACGGGGCGCGGCACGATCACGATCGACGCCAAGAGCATCGACACGGGCAGCGAGATGCGCGACAACCATCTGCGCGGCGCTGACTTCCTCGACGCGGACAATCACCCCACGATCACCTTCACGGTGACCGGGATCGAGCAGGCCGGCGACGACTTCAAGGTGGACGGTGACCTCACCATCCGCGGTGTTACCAAGCCGGTCTCGCTCGCCTACGAACACAGCGGCCAGGTGACCGATCCGTACGGCAACACCAAGGTGGGCGGCACGCTCACCGGCACCATCAACCGCACCGACTGGGGGCTGACCTGGAACGTGCCCCTGGGCAACGGCGGCCTGCTGGTCTCGGACAAGGTCAAGCTGGAGATCGACGGCGAGATCGCCCGCGCCAAGGACGAGGCCGAGGAGTCTGCAAAGGCCGAGACCCAGCCGGCCACCGTCTGACACACTGAACGAGCGTGGCCGACCGCATCCGCTTCTACTTCGACCCGCGCTGCCCGTGGTCCTTCCAGACCGCGCGGTGGGTGCGGCGCCTCGAGCAGGTCGGGGTGGTGGAGGTGGCGTGGTCGGTCTTCTCCCTGGACATCGTCAACCAGCGCGACGGCGCCGCCGCCCCACCTGACAGCGGCGGCGCCCCGGCGCTGCGCACCGCATTGGTGGTGCGCCAGTCGCACGGCGAACGCGCCGTCGGGGCCTTTTACGAGGCGCTTGGCACCGCTGTCCACATCGATCGCAGGACGGTGGACGATCCGTCGGTGATCGAGGATGCGCTGCGCAGCGCCGGTTCCGATCCCGGCACCCTGCGTCGAGCCATGGCCGACGCAGCCACCTGGGAGGCGGTGAAGGCAGAGCACGACTCCGCGGTGAATGACAAGGGCGCCTTCGGTGTGCCCACCATCGCCCTGGACGGCGGTGACGGGCCGGCCATCTTCGGCCCGATCGTCTGCGACTTGCCCGACGACGAATCCGCCCGTGAGCTCTGGTCGCACGTGCGCTGGCTGATCGCCAACGACAGCTTCGCCGAGCTGAAGCGCGGCAGGCCGCGCCGCCCCGACTTCGCGAAGCACGGCGGAGGGGACACCGCGCGCGCCGCATGACGACAGCGACAGCGAGCGCCACACCGCGGCCCGAAGTCGGCCCGCACTACAAGTGGATCGCGCTGTCGAACACGACGATCGGCATGCTCATGGCGACCGTCAACTCGTCGATCGTGCTCATCTCGCTGCCGGCGATCTTCCGCGGCATCGGCCTCAACCCGCTCACGCCGGGCAACGTGAGCTACCTGCTCTGGATGCTGATGGGATACATGGTGGTCACCGCCGTGCTGGTGGTGAGCCTGGGCCGCATCGGCGACATGGTTGGCCGGGTGCGCATGTACAACCTCGGCTTCCTGGTGTTCACAGTCGGCTCGATCTTGCTGTCGACGGTGTTCTTCACCGGCAGCGGTGCGGCGCTGGCGCTCATCATCTTCCGGCTGGTACAGGGCGTGGGCGGGGCGATGCTGTTCGCCAACAGCACAGCCATCCTCACCGACGCATTCCCCGCCAACCAGCGCGGCATGGCGCTGGGCATCAACGCCGTCGCCGCCATATCGGGATCGTTCATCGGTCTCATCGTCGGCGGTGTGCTCTCCACCGTGGACTGGCACATCATCTTCCTGGTGTCGGTGCCGGTGGGGCTGTTCGGCACGGTGTGGGCGTTTCTCAAGCTGCGCGAGATCGGCGTCGTCAAGCGTGCGCGTGTCGACTGGTGGGGCAATCTCACGTTCGGCGTCGGGCTCATCGCGGTGCTGGTGGGCATCACGTACGGCATCCAGCCGTACGGCTCCAGCACCATGGGCTGGACCAACCCCACAGTGCTCGCCGAGATCATCGGCGGCGTCGCACTGCTCATCGCGTTCGTGGTCATCGAGACGCGAGTCACCGACCCGATGTTCCACATCGGCCTGTTCCGCATGCGCGCTTTCACGTTCGGCACCGTGGCCGCGCTGCTGGCGTCGATCGGACGTGGCGGCCTGATGTTCATGATCATCATCTGGCTGCAGGGGATCTGGCTGCCGCTGCACGGCTACAGCTTCGAGAGCACGCCGTTCTGGTCGGCCATCTTCATGCTGCCGCTCACAGTCGGCTTCCTGGTGGGTGGCCCCAGCGCCGGCTTTCTCGCCGACCGCTTTGGAGCCCGGCTGTTCGCCACCGGCGGCATGGTGCTCGCCGCCATCACGTTCGCCCTGCTGACGCTGCTGCCTGCTGACTTCTCCTATGCACCGTTCGCCGTGCTGCTCTTCACCAACGGCCTGGCCATGGGCATGTTCATCGCGCCCAACACCGCAGGAGTGATGAACAGCGTCGCCGCCGACCGTCGCGGCGTGGCCTCGGGCATGCTCGCAACCTTCCAGAACTCGGGCATGACGCTGTCGATCGGCATCTTCTTCTCGCTGATGATCGCGGGGCTCAGCTCGACATTGCCGCAGACGCTGTTCGCCGGGTTGCACGCGCACGGTGTCGCCGCAGCAGAGGCCGCGCGCGTTGCCAACCTGCCCCCGGTCGGGAGCCTGTTCGCGGCCTTCCTCGGCTACAACCCGATGGGCACCGAGCTGGCGCACTACCTGCCGTCGCTGACACACGCGCAGGCTGCGTACCTCACCGGGCAGACCTTCTTTCCCAACCTCATCAGCGCGCCGTTCATCGTCGGCATGCGCATCACCTTCTTGTTCTCGGCCACGATGATGCTCATCGCCGCCGTGGCGTCGCACCTGCGCGGCGGCGTCCGGCCCCTGGCAGCGCCGGTGCCTGCTGCTGTCGCTTCACCATCGCCGTCGCGACGTCCGGTGGTCACGGAGTCAGCGACCTATGGTGCGCTGGGAAGCGTCATAGCGCCACAGGTCGCTCAGCGCCTCGGCGTGCCGTTCGTGGACCGCGCCATCAGCGTCGTCGCCGCGCAGCAGCTGCAGGTGCCGCTCGGAGAGCTCGAGGAAGAGGACATGCTGCATCAGCCGGCGCTCGCACGAGCCATCGCAACAGTAGTCGACACGCCGCAGTTCGGCGCCGTTCCACCCGTTGCGGGCGAGGGCAGCGCACCAGAGGAAGCGCTGATGCAGGCGACGTCGCAGGTGATGCATGCAGCCGCTGCCACCACCGGAGGTGTCCTGCTGGGACGCGGTGGCATGGCTGTGCTGCGCGACGTGCCCGGGGTCTTGCACGTGCGCCTCGACGGCTCTGAGCAGGGCCGCGTCGAACACGCGGTGGCCACCGGGGCCGAGCCCGCCGAGGCGTTGCGGCAGCTGCACCAGGTGGACCGGGCTCGTGACGCCTACGTCAGGGCGATGTTCGGCATCGATCCACGCGATCCGTCGCTGTACGACCTCGTGCTCGACACCACGACACTGCCGGCCGAGGCCTGCGTCGACGCAATCTGCGTCGCGGCTGAACAGCGAGCCGGCGGCGGCGCTGCTGAGGGAGCGGGGCGGTGAGCCGCCAGGGAGGGTGACGGCCCACCACCCGGGTGGAAGAAGGTGGTGCAAGGATGGCGCCTTCCGCTTGGTGCTTCACGTGGCCTTGCTGTGAAGTGGGTGGGAATCGTGGTGCTCTGGTGCGGCGTCCTGCTCTGCAGCGCGTGCAGCGGCGGCGCAGAGACGCCGTCGTTGAGTTCGTCGCCAAGCGCAACCCCCAGCGTTCTCGCCACACCGTCATCGTCCACCACTGCTGATCCACTCGCGGCCTGCCCGCCGTCTGTGTCGCTGAGCTCGCTGCCGGTGCTGGCGCACCTCGGCGGTGGTCCGGACGACGCAGCAACGGCGAGTGACGGCACCGTCTGGATCAGCGCGCACGACGCTGGCCGACTGGTGCATCTCGACAGCGGTGGCGCGGTGCTGCAGACAATCGACGATGCGATGGGGCCAGAGGGCATCGTGGTGCTGCCCGACGGCGCACTCCTGGTGGCGCAGCAGGTGCCGAACCGCATCGACCGTCTCGACGTGGCACATGGCACGTTCACGCCCTGGCTGTCGCTCGGTCCAGCACCCTCGGGTGAGGGAATCGACGGCATCGCACTCGACGGCACGACGGTGCTGGTGCCGGACAGCCATGCGGGACGGCTGCTCTCGGTGGCTATCCGCGCGAACGGCGCAGCGGGCACCATCACCGTTGTCGCGACCGGTCTCGGCCGGCCTGTGGACGCCGCAGCGCTGGCGCACGGCGCATATGCGGTCACCGTCGAGAACCAGCCAGGCTTGCTGCGTGTGACCGCGGCGAGCAGCAGCGCCCTGCTACGCGCGGCGTCGCTCGACGACGTGGTGGTCGACAGCGGCGTGGCCTATGTCACTGACCTCATCGGCCACCAGGTACTTGCTGTCGACATCGCGAGTGGGGCGAGCCGCGTCCTTGTCAGCGCTGCCCCTGACGCGCAGGGACTCGCCACATTCGGCACGGGCCTGGTCGTCGTCGATGAGACGGCCGGCGTCGCTGCGACAGTGCCGCGCTGCGGTTGAATGCGCCTGGCGCGGACGCAGGCCGCCAGGAATGCGATCGCGACGCACAGCGTGAAGAGATGCAGCGGCGCGGGGAACATGCCCTGACTCCACAGCGTGTCGATGGTTGCAAGGTCCAGCAGCACGCAGCACGCAAGCAGCAGCCTGACCGCGTGATGGTCTGACACTCGAGGAGCCAGGAGCACTCCTACCGGAAGCAGCAGCAGGATGCAGTCCTGGGCGTACAGGTGCGGGTCGAGGAGCAGCGCAGCCAGCATCGCCGCGACGACGACTTGCAGATCAGCGGGGCGCACGGTCCAGCGACCGTGCATTGTCCACACGAGGACGGCGACGACGAGCAGCGAGAGCACCAGCGTCAGCACATCCACGGCGACTGTGTGCTGCTGACCGACGATTGCAGCTGCAACTCCCAAGAGCCCTTCCATGTTGGGGAACGCACCCTCCCATGCCGTCGAGCCCGCCGCACCACCGCCGCTGAGATGCGCGCCGGTGACGCTGAGTGTGTACGACACGTAGTTGAGGTTGGCGTCGATCCCGGTGAGCGGTAGTGTGACCAGCGTGAGCACAGCAACAGCAGCGACGGCGCCGCTGAGCAGGCGCCAGCGTCCGGTGCACACCAGCCACACGACCACCAGCAGGAACAGCGGCGGCTTCAACCACAGCACCACCAACGCCGCGCCTGCGAGAAACGGGTGGTTGCGTCGCGCCAGGGGTATCGCGGCGAGAGCACCGAGCAGCATGACGTAGGACCACTGCCCTTCCACGAGCGTCTGGAACGCCGGGAATGTGCCGAAGACGGCCAGCACTCCGAGGAGCCTGATCTTCGCGGAAAAGCCGAGTGTGAGCAGCCACGCGCTCAATGCTGCGCACACCAGGTCGACGCCAAGCCATACAAAGCGAGCAGACGCTTCGCTCAGCGAGGCGAGCGGCGAGAGAACGGCGGCAGCCGACGGCGGGTTGAGGAACGGCATGTAGCCGGCATAGCCGGTCGGGTGATTGAAGATCTGCCGCTCTATCGCCGTGACGGCCGGGGCGTCGTACAGCAGCTGCGCCTGGTGTTGGTGCACCAGCGTTGCCGCTGCGTAGAAGGCGAAGAAGTCATGGTGGCCGCTCTGGCTTATGGGCCCGCTCAGCTCACCGATGAGCCAGGTGAGCCACAATCCCGCCGCGGCGCAGAGCGCGAGGAGCGTTGCAGTGATAAGCGCTCGCCGTGGCAGCCACCGAACGGCGTTCACGGCAGCGGCCTCATCGTCCGCGCTCTGTCCGCGCCCGCCACCTAGGCTGCGCGTGTCGCCGTCGGAGGGAACAGCGGCCCCAGGGCCGGGAATGGTGGAGCATGCTTATTGCAACCTGGATCGCGTTGCACGCCGCGGGCGCGATGAATCCCGCGCTGCTGCTGGATGCCGTGTCGACAGCGGTGTTGAACAAGGTCGCAGGACCTGTGCTCACCTCTGCGCAGTTCCTCATCCCGGCCGCCGTTGCCATCTCCGGCATTCACAAGATGATGGAGCACCGCGAGACGGGCGGGAGCTTTCTCGTCGACATGGTCACGAAGGGCGGTGGCGCGATCCTGGTCTTGCAGCTGGTGAAGAGCATCTCCGGCGTGGGCTGAGCGGACATGGACCTGTACCTGCTGTCCTTTCCAGTGCACGCGATTCGCGAGATCAGGCCCCGGCTGGTGGTGGGCTCGGCGATCGAGCTGAATCCACAGCAGCCCGCCGGCGGCGAGCTGCCACCACCGTCCGCGCTGTCACTCGGACGGCCGACACGCTCGGTCGAATCAACCCCGCGTTGAGACCGAG
>JAFAJR010000215.1 GCA_019236085.1 Candidatus Dormiibacterota bacterium | reverse complement strand
CAGCAGCCGGCCGGTGAGGGGCTCGCCGATGCCTGTGATGAGCTTGATCACCTCGGTGGCCTGGAGCACGCCGACGATTCCGGGCAGCACACCGAGCACACCGGCCTCGGCGCAGGACGGTGCTTCCTCTGGCGGCGGTGGCAGCGGGTAGCGGCAGCGGTAGCAGGGCGACGCGAAGGGAACCACCGTGGTGAGCTGGCCCTCGAACCGGAAGATGCCGCCGTCGACGAGCGGCTTCTTGGTGAAGATGGCAACGTCGTTGGCCAGGTAGCGGGTGGGGAAGTTGTCGCACCCGTTGACGATGATGTCGTACTGCTCGAAGAGCTGCTGCGCGTTCTCGCTGTTGAGCATCTCGTTGTGCTCGACGACGCGGACATCGCTGTTCAACGCCTGCAGCGCGATGCGCGCCGACTCGGTCTTGCGCATCCCGATCCGATCCTCGGTGTGCAGCACCTGACGCTGCAGGTTGCTGAGGTCGACCACGTCGAAGTCGACAAAGCCGATGGTGCCGACGCCGGCGGCTGTCAGGTACAGGGCCGTCGGGCTTCCCAGGCCTCCCGCGCCGATGATCAGCACCCTGGCGTCGAGCAGCGCCCGCTGGCCCTCCTCACCAATCTCAGGGATGAGCAGATGCCGGCTGTAGCGCGTCTTCTGCTCCTGGGTCAACGGCCGCGGCGCGATGAAGTCGAAGCCGGCCTGCTTCCAGGCGCCGAAGCCGCCCGACATCGACTGCACGTCCGTGTAGCCCATGTCCTGGAGGATCCGGCCCGCAAGCAGCGACCGGACGCCGGCGGCGCAGTACAGCGTGAGCGGCGTGCTCCGGTCGGGGACCAGGTCCTCGATGCGGGTCTCGATGTAGCCCTTGCTCAGGTGCTGAGCGCCGGGGATGTAGCCCTGGTCGAACTCGTCACGCTCGCGCACGTCGATGAGCCGGCGGCCGGGCTGCTGCCGGACCTGGGCCGGCGTCACCTCGGGGACGGTGCGGCGGGCGTCGTTCAGCAGGTCTCGGGAGGTCCTGGCCATGCGGCCAGTCTACCGAAAACCTGACTGAATCAGTCTGGATTCAGTTCGCAGGCAGCGGGGAGATCGGCGCGGCCGGTGCCGAGGCGGGAGCGGTCGTACGCTTGGCGGTGGTACGCCGCGTCGCCGGGCGCTTGGCGCCCGTCGTGCGTTTTGCCGTGGTCCGCTTGGCGGCGGTGGCGCGCTTCGCGGTCGTCCGCTTGGCCGTGGTCCGCTTGGCAGTGGTCGCGCGCTTGGCGGTCGTCCGCTTCGCCGTCTTCCGCTTTGCCGTGCTGGCCTTCGCTGTTGCGCGGCGTGTTGCCGTGCGCTTTGCGACTGTCGCCCGCTTCGACGTGCTGCGCCTTGCAGCCGCCGGGCGCTTCGCAGCGGCGGTCCGCTTCGGAGCTGTCGTGCGCTTCGCTGTGGTGCGCTTCGCCGTCGTCGCGCGCTTCGCAGTGGTCCGCTTTGCCGTGCTGCGCTTCGCAGCGGTTGCACGAGTGCCGGTGCTGCGCCGCGTCGCCGCCGACGCCGGCGTTCCGCTCGAGGGTGTCCCGACGATGCGGCTCGACGCCGCTGCCAGCTGTGCCTCGGCCGCCTGGAGACGCCGGGCGTGCTTCTCCACCTGACGCTGAACCTGCGCCGCCTTGGCTGCGCTCTTGCGATGCGCGGTACGGGCGGCGTTGACCGCCTTGCGCAGCGCCTTCAGCTCACTCGCCTGTTTCTTCTGCACCTTCTTGGGCAGGGCGCGTGCGCTGGCGCTGCCTGCTCTGGAAGTTGTCGTCCTCCGTGGTGCTCGCATGCCGGACCTCCGCGTTGTGATGGTTTCTCGCTGTGTAGCACATCGGTGCCTGGTTTGTTCTCAATTTCTTAAACACCGACACCGGCTCGCACCTGCCGGTCGCCGTTGTGCGGCTCCAAAGAGAGCTCGCGCCCGAAGACTCTGGCGAAGCGGGACTGCAGGTCAGCGGGCATCCATTCGTGGGGAACCGGGAGGGTCAGCACGACATTCTTGCGAGCATCCTCCCGCTCGACCGCCACCGGGGTGCCGCGCGGCATGCGGCGCTCCACCTCGTCGGCGAGCGCCAGCAGAACAGCGGCCCGGTTGAGCACCCGACGGTCCGACGCCGAGCACAGAGCGCTGTACGGGTCGAGCCCGGCGCGGCCCTTGCCGGCGCGGACGATGAGTGCTGCGATGAGCGCGATGCTGCGATGGGTGAAGCCGTGCAGGTCAGCAGAGACCACGATCTCCGCCGCGTGGTCCCAGCGCCGGTAGTAGTCCACACTCCGCCCCACATCCAGCATCGTCGCGGCGTGCTCCAGCGCTTCACACACCTCGGGGTCGGCGTCCGGGAGCATCACCTCCCACAGGGCACGGGCCATGCGCGCCCGCCGCCGCGCCCGCTCTGCATCCCAGCTGGTGAAGCGCGCTGCGATGGCGTTGATGGAGGCGCGCCGCACCGCAGCAGTCGACTGCAGCGCGCCGGCGAACTGCTCGTAGATGACGCCTTCGCGAAGTCCCTGGCCCGACACGACGAGCTCCGGCGCGCCCAGCACGTCGAGCACCGTCTGCACCACCAGCGCTCCGCCGGCGATCGAGTCGGCACGGTCCGACGACAGCCCGGGCAGCATCGCCCGGCGTGACAGGCGGCGTGTGGCGATCCTGCCGACCAGCTCTCGCAGCCCTTTCCTGCCGAGCATGTAGCCATGCAGGCGTGGGATGGGGTACTCGATCGTCGAGCGGTGCATCTTGGCGAGGTTGCGAATGGTGCCGCCGGTGCCGACCACGTACTCGTCGCTGCCGATGTGCGCGATGCCTGCAGCATGCAGGGCCCTGGTGACGTGCTCCTGCAGCGCCGCCACCTCGCTCTGCCGCGGCGGATCGGAGCGCAGAAACATGTCGGACAGCCGCAGCGCGCCGAGTGGCAGCGACCACGTGGTGACGGGGCGCCGTGAACGAAAGCGCAGCACTTCCAGGCTGCCGCCGCCGACATCCACCAACACGCCGTGCTCAACCGGCAGGCCGTTCACCGCGCCGATGAACGCCAGCCTGGCCTCCTCGTCGCCGCTGATGATGCGGATGTCCAGCCCAGTGCTGTGCCGCAGCCGCTGCACGAACGCCGCCCCATTCTCAGCCTCGCGGACCGCGGACGTGGCCAGCGCAACTGTGCGCCTGGCACCGGCACCGCCGGCCACCGCCATGAAGTCCTGCAACGCCTCCAGCGTTCGCTGTTCCGCTGCGGCGCTCAGGCGTCCATCAGCCTCGATGTCGCGCATCAGCCGCAACGAGGTCCGAGCGTCCGAGAGGATCTCGAGGTGGCCACCGGTGGTGAGTCGCACCACGATGATCCGGCCGGAGTTCGAACCGATGTCGATGACCGCGAGCGGCTGCGCAGTCATTCAGACATTTCCTCGCATACGGGGTCCTCAGTCAGTATAGGGCGGTGCAGGATCTCCAAAAGGGAGATACCGTGGCAGCGGCGTCCACTGATGAAGAATGTGTTAACGGAGTGGTTAAGATCCCGTTGGAGCGCGTGGAGCCTGTGGAAAGTGCCGCCACCGCCCGGCTACGCTCAGCGTGGTGGGTGAGCAGGTTGCGCCGCGGCGCCGTGCCGTCGTGCCTCGCTGGGGATCGACGTTGACAGCGAGGCACGCACGCTTGGGCGACGACGACCTCGAATCGGGACCGCACCTGGCCGGGACCGTGCTGCCGCACGAGCGGCCCGTGCTCGCCGTCCAGGAGGTATCCAGCGGCCCTGAGACACTCATCAACCGCGACCTGAGCTGGCTGGATTTCAACGCCCGGGTGCTGGCGCTGGCCGAGGATCCCAGCCTTCCCCTGCTCGAGCGCGTGCGCTTTCTTGCCATCTTCAGCCGGAACCTTGACGAGTTCTTCCAGGTCCGCGTTGGCGGGCTCAAGCAGCAGATTGCTCTCGGCGTGGAGCAGCGCTCCGCCGACGGCATGTCGTCACGCGAGTTGCTGCGCGCAGTCACCCAGCGCGTGCGTGAAATGGTGGCCAGGCAGTCGCGATGCTTCATCGACGATGTCCGTGTCGCCCTGCGGCGCGAAGGCATCGACATCACCGAGTTCTCGACGTTGGACGACGAAGACCGCAGCGCGCTGTCAGCCGTGTTCAGCGACACCATCTTCCCGGTGCTCACGCCGCTGGCGGTGGACCCGGCGCACCCCTTCCCCTACATCAGCAACCTCTCGCTCAATCTCGCTGTGGTCGTCGGCGACTCGGACGACGGCACCACGCATGTGGCGCGCATCAAGGTGCCACCGCTGCTGCAGCGATTCGTGCCGCTCCCGGACGGACGCCGTTTCGTGCCGCTGGAGCAGGTGATCGCGGCACACCTCTCCCATCTCTTTCCCCAGATGGAGATCGTGTCGCAACATCCGTTCCGTCTCACGCGCAACGCCGACTACGAGCTGCAAGGCGACGAGGCGGAAGACCTCCTTGAGGCTGTGCAGACCATCCTGCAGCAGCGCCGCCGCTCGCCGCTGGCGGTCCGGCTGGAGACGGATTCGCACATGGGCGATGAGGTGCGCAACCTCCTGGTCCGCGAGCTGGAGCTGGACGCCGACGATGTGTATCCCATCGAGGGGCCCCTCGACCTCGGTGGCCTGTGGGACCTGTACGCGCTGGACCGTGGCGACCTCAAGTACTCCCCCTGGCGTCCGGTGACGCCCCCGGCGCTGTCCGCGGCGCCGGGAGAGAGCCCGCCGAGCATCTTCCGCATCCTGCGGTCCCGCGACGTGCTGGTGCAGCACCCCTATGAGTCGTTCGAGAGCACCGTCGAAGCGTTCGTGGCCCAGGCCGCCAGGGATCCCCGGGTGCTGGCCATCAAGCAAACTCTCTACCGGACCAGCGGCAACACTTCCCCGATCATCCGCTCGCTGATCGGCGCCGCCGCGGCGGGCAAGCAGGTGGTGGCGCTCATCGAGCTGACGGCGCGCTTCGACGAGCAGGCCAACATCACCTGGGCCCAGCTGCTGGAGGACGCCGGGGTGCACGTGGTCTACGGCATCGTCGGCCTGAAAACGCACGCGAAGCTCACGCTTGTGGTGCGCCAGGAACAGACTGGGATCCGGCGCTACGCCCACCTGGGCACCGGCAACTACCACCCGGAGACGGCCCGCATCTACGAGGACCTCGGCTTGCTCACGGCAGACCCCGGGATCGGCGAGGACCTGTCAGACCTCTTCAATCTGCTCACCGGCTACAGCCGGCAGCGCGAGTACCGCCGGATCCTGGTGGCGCCCCTCACCCTGCGCAGCGCGCTGCTGGACCTCGTGGCCGAGCAGTCGCGGCCCGACGGACACATCACCATCAAGGTGAACAGCCTGGTCGACCCGGCGATGATCGCCGCGCTGTACCGAGCGTCGCAGGCCGGCTGCACCATCGACCTCATCGTCCGGGGCATCTGCTGCCTGCGGCCCGGCGTGCCCGGCCTGTCGGAGCGGATCCGGGTGCGTTCCATCGTCGGCCGCTACCTGGAGCACTCGCGCATCTACCGGTTCGGCCACGGCGCGGCCGCCAAGTACTTCGCCGGTTCTGCCGACCTGATGCCGCGCAACATGGAGCGGCGCCTGGAGGTGCTCTTTCCGGTGGCGTCGCCCCAGCTGCGACTGCGTCTCGACGAGATCATCGACGTGGAGCTGAGCGACAACCTGCGCGCCTACGAGTTGCACGACGACACCTGGAACAAGGTGAAAGCCGAGCCGCGCTCTGAGCCGACCGACGCCCAGGAGCGCCTGCAGGAGCTGGCGCTCCGCCGGGCCCACGCCACGGCATGACGGCAGTCCGGGTCCGGCCGGCGACGCGGCTCCCCACCGTCGAGGTCGTCCCGGCCGGGCGGACCTCCACGGCGGACGAGGTCATCCGCCATGCCCTGGCAGCGTCGGTGCAGCGGCTGGTCGCCCACGACCCGGTGATCCGCGACGGCCGCGACCCCGAAGGTGTGCACCAGGCTCGGGTCGCGACCCGGCGGCTGCGCAGCGACCTGCGCACCTTCCGTCCGCTCCTGGACCGCGCCTGGGCGGACGGCCTGCGGGACCGCCTCAGCGAGCTCGCTGACCTGCTCGGCGCGGCCCGTGACGCCGACGTGCTGGGTGAGCGCATCCGCCGCGATGTCGACCGGCTCGCCGAGGCCGACCGCCCCGGCGCCGCCCCGGTGATCGCCGCGCTGGAAACGGCACGTGACGCAGCGCGCGCCGAGCTCTCCACCGAGTTGCAGTCAGCCGGGTACGGCCGCCTGCTGTCCGACCTGGCGGCCGCCGCCACGTCGCCGCACTGCAACACGCTTGCACGGGCCCCGGGCGCCGATGTCCTGCCGCCGCTAGCGACCAAGGCCTGGCGCCGCTTGAAGCGGAACATCGCAGCACTTCCCGACGAGCCCGAGGACGCGGCGCTGCACCAGATCCGGATCCTGGCCAAGCGCGCTCGGTATGCGATCGACGCAGTGTCCCCGGTGACCCGCTCCCAGGTGTCGGCGCTGGCGGCGCAGATAGCCGAGCTGCAGGACGTGCTCGGCCGCCAGCACGACGCCGTGGTGGCCGAGGACTGGCTGCGGCGCCAGGTGGCCCAGGGCCGCGGCGACCCGCTGACGGTGGGCCAGCTCGTGGCAATGCAGCGCGCCGAGGCCGCCACGGAGCGGGAGGCCTGGCCGGACGTCTGGCGGCGCATCCGGCGCCGCCGTCCGGACTCGTGGGTCTGAGCCACCTCCTCCTGATCCGCCACGCCCACGCAGGGGACCGCGCCTCATGGGCAGCCCCCGACGTCGAACGCCCTTTGAGTGAGCGCGGCCGGCGCCAGGCCGAAGGGCTCGTTGCCCTCCTGGCGGCGATCCCGTTCACCGAGGTGTGGTCCAGCCCCGCGGTGCGCTGCGTCCAGACGGTGGAGCCGCTGGCTGCGGCGCGCGCACTCCGCGTCGAGCGCGCGCGATTGCTTCTGGAGGGCGCCGACCCCGGCGAGACCATGGCCTGGCTCGAGGCCAAGCTCGACCGCGTGTCGCTCGCCGCGTGCACTCATGGCGACCTGGTCCCGGCGCTGCTCGACGCTGCGGCCGCGGCCGGTTGCGTACTGCCCAAAGACATCCGATGGGGCAAGGGGTCGACCTGGGTGCTGGAGCGCGACGCGGGTCGCTGGCTGCGGGCGACCTACCTCCCGGCCGCCGCCTGAGCGACGCTGGATGAGCCGGCGCGAGGTGCGGCTTGCGGCGCTGCTGCAGGCAGCGGGCCTGCCCGCCTCTCCGTCGGACGCAGTGGTCACCGAGGTCACCTGCGATTCGCGCTCCTGCGGTCCCGGGTCGCTGTTCGTCGCCGTTCCGGGGTTCCACGTCGACGGCCACGACTACGCCGCCGCCGCCGTGGCACGCGGTGCTGTCGCCGTGGTCAGCGAGCATCCCCTCGACACCGGCTCAGTTCTCGACATAGTCGTCCCCAACTCGCGGGTCGCACTTGCAGCGCTGGCCTGTGCGTTCTTCGACAACCCCTCACGCGAGATGCTCGTCGCAGGCGTCACGGGCACCGACGGAAAGACGACCACGACGACGATGCTGTGGTCCGCATGGCGCGCCGGGGGGCTGCGCGCAGCGTCACTGACCACAGTGGACTGGCGCACCGGCGACGATGTCGTCGCCAACGAGAGCCGCCAGACAACGCTGGAGGCGCCCGAGCTGCAGCGCCACCTGGCGTCGCTGCGCGATACCGGCGTTAGTCACGTCGCGCTCGAGACCTCGTCGCACGCCCTGGAGCTGCACCGCGTCGACGGCGTCGCGTACCGCGTCGCCGTGTACACCCGGATCACGTCGGAGCACCTGGAGCTGCACGGCAGCCGTGACGCCTACCTGGCCGCCAAACGGCGGCTCGTTGAGATGGTGAGCGGACGCAGCGACGGGGTGGCTGTGCTCGACGCAACCGACGACTTCGGCTATCCCAGCCTCGCGGCAGTCCCGGTGGCGCAGCGCATCACCTACAGCATCGACCCCGCCGTGGGCGCCGACCTCACAGCTGACGCGGTCAGGGCCGAACCCGGCGGCATCCGCTTTGCCGCCACCACCCCGTGGGGCGGCGCCGAGGTGCAGCTGAAACTGGGTGGCCGGTTCAACGTGGCCAACGCGCTGGCAGCCATGGCCGCGGCCTGCGCCACTGGCGTCACCCTGGAGCAGGCGGCGAGTGGCGTCGCCGCCCTGCAGCGGGTCCCGGGCCGCATGGAGTCGGTGGACCTCGGCCAGCCGTTCAGCGTGGTGGTCGACTATGCGCACACCGCCGAATCGCTCGCGACCGTCCTTCGCGAGCTGCGCCCGGCAACCACCGGCCGGCTGATCGCCGTCTTCGGCTCCGCCGGAGAGCGCGACCGGGAGAAACGTCCGGCGATGGGCGCCGCTGCGGCGGTGCTGGCCGACATCACGATCATCACCGACGAGGACCCGCGGGACGAGGACCGCGAACGGATCTTGGAGGAGATCGCGGCCGGCGCAACCGACGCCGGCGGGCGTCGCGGCGAGAACGTCGTGGTGGTGCCGGACCGCCGCCAGGCCATCGACTTCGCCGTCCGTCACGCCCGTACAGGCGACACCGTGGTATTTGCCGGCAAGGGCCACGAGGGCTCGATCATCACCGCCGCCGGCGCCGAGCCGTGGGATGAGCGCGCCATCGTGGAGACGGCCATCGCCCGGCTGTGGCCGTCAGTTTCGGGACATGGAGCACACCCGGAGCGACGGCGATAGGCATTCCGGCGCCCAGATCCGGCG
>JAFAJR010000160.1 GCA_019236085.1 Candidatus Dormiibacterota bacterium | reverse complement strand
CCCCGGGGACGCCGCGCCATCACCTTGACATCGCGACCCCCGAGCCTGCGGGCTGAACGGCAGCAGTCCATTGCTGTGTTGCCCACACCGATGATCAGCACGCGTTCGCCGATGGACGAGACGTGCCCGAACGCTATCGACTCCAGCCAGTCGATGCCGATGTGGATTCGCGGCTCGCCACGCATGGCGTCGTGGCGGCCCGGCAGGTCGAGGTCCTTGCCCCGCGGCGCGCCGCTGCCCACGAACACCGCGTCGAAATCGGCGTCGAGCAGCAGGCGCAGATCGGAGACCGGGCTGCCGTAGCGGACCTCGGCGCCCATGTCCACGATGAGCGCGATCTCCTCCTCGAGCACCGTCGCCGGCAGGCGGAATGCCGGGATGTTGGTGCGCATGAGCCCGCCGGGGAGGTGCTGCTTCTCGAAGATGACCACCTCGTAGCCCAGGGGCAGGAGGTCGTTGGCCACTGTCAGCGAGGCAGGCCCGGCGCCGACGCAGGCCACCCGGCGCCCATTCTTCGCTGACGGGATGGAGGGGAGCCGGCCGGTGATGTCACCACGAAGGTCGGCGGCCACCCGCTTCAGGCGGCAGATGGCGACAGGCGTGCCGTCAACGCGCTGCCGGCGGCAGGCCGGCTCGCAGGGTCTGTCGCAGGTCCGGCCCAGGATTCCGGGAAAGACGTTCGACTCGCGGTTGAGCAGGTATGCGTCGGTGTGGCGGCCTTCGGCGATCAGCCGGATGTACTCCGGCACGTTGGTGTGGGCGGGACAGGCCCACTGGCAATCGACCACCCTGTGGAAGTACGCCGGGTCCTGGACGTCGGTGGGATCCATGTATCTCTTCAGGCCATTATCGCCATGACCGGCGGGATGCGCCGCTCGACGCGCTCGACCAGGCGTGCTGACGGCTGGCACAATGCGCAGACGGTGCAGCTCGAGGGGCGTGAGGAGGCACGAGAGGTGGTGGTCGGGGAGGCGCTGCCATCGTCGGCGATCACGGCGAGGGTCGACGTTTCTGCCTCGTCGCTGCGGTTCGTCTACCCGTTCACCTTCGACGGCGGCCGCATGGACGAGCTGGCACGCGGTGTTGAGGCTGCGTCAGTTCCTGGGGGAGAGCGCTCGCTCGCTGTGTGGGAGCGTTCCGAGTTCCCCACCGACGACCTGCTGGCGCAGGTGGCGGACTTCGTGGCTCCGGCGAGCGGCGCGCCGCTCACCGCCGCGCTGTGGCGGATGCCCGAGGCGACCCTGCGCTCGCATCGCGGCGTCGGCGGCGGATCGCGCCACCCCGGGGCCGTATGGACGCTGCGCACGCGGCGAGGTGCTGTCGACTTCACCTTCGACTCGTTCGAGCTCGCCCTGTTCCGTCACGGCGTGGGGTTCGTGGTCGTGGGCGCCACACCGGCGAGCGACGCGGCGGCTGTGTGGTTCACCTTCCTGCACTTCTTCCGCTATATCAGCGGCCGCCGCGCCAGCCCGCTGACGGCAGTGCGCCAGAGCGGCGAGCCGAGGAGCCGCAGCCGGTCAGCGTTCTTCCCGGACCTCGGCGGCATCTGCACCGTCGCCACGGCTGAGCACCACACCGGCGAGATCGTCGATGCTCTGCTGGCCGGCGCTGTCCCGGGTTCCGGCCGCTGGTGGGAGGAGATCTTCGTCCCGGGCATGATGCTGCCGTACGCCGCCGCCTTCATCGACGGCGTCGCTCCCGCCGGGTCCGCCGCCCTGCTGCACCGCCTGCGCAACTTCTTCCACGGCGACCAGGTGATCCACCCGGCCGGCGTCGACATTGCCGGACCGGATCCCGGCCTGCTGCCGTACGCCGAACAGCAGTGGTTCGTGCACTCCTTGAACGGCGGTGGATTCCTTGCATGCGACGCTCCGGCGACGCCGTTCTTCCGCAGCACGCTGCCCGGGCACATCCGCAACCAGTACTTCCTGCTGTTCCTGCTGGCGCTGGAGCAGCGCTTCTTTCTCATGGCGCTGTCGCAGCAGGTGTCGCGCCGCTGGGTGGGCCGCACCGAGTCAGCCGAGAAGCAGCAGGTGAGCGTGTTCACCGGCATACGCGACGCACTGCTCAGCTTCACTGCGCAGGGGTTCTTCGCCCAGACCATGCAGGAGGAGCACCACCACCGCAGCTATGAGCGCTGGCGCGAGATCTTCGCGCTGAACGAGCTGTACCGCGAGGTGAGCGCAGAGGTCCGCGAGATGCACGGTCAGCTCGAGCTGCGCGAGCGTCAGCGCAGCGTCGAAGCCGCGCATGTGCAGCAGCGTCAGTCGGCTGCGCTCGACCGGCGGCTGGCGTTCATCACGTGGTTGCTGGGTCTCCCGGTGTCGCTGCTGCTCGTTGTCAATGCCAGCGGCAATATCGCGCTGGTGCGCCACATTCTGTTCGGCCCCGTGGGCGTCCAGCCCTACGACGTGTTCATCGGCCTGGGACTCGAGGCGATCGGCATCGCCGTCGGGTTGCTGGCCTACACGGTGCTGCAACGGCGCACGGAGCAGCGTGCCGGATCACGTGACGAGGGGAAGTGGCAGTGAGCGAGACCCTCACGGACTCGGACCGCGTCGACGAGGCGATCGCAGGGCGCTATCCCTATCCGCTGGTGGCGACCTATGCACGAGCGCTTCTGCAGGCAGCCGACGCATCCGAGGCGCACGAGTTCCTGCTCGACCTGTCGGAGGTGACGCTGAAGTACCTCGCGGTGATCGCGATTGCACAGTACTTCCGCGACGGCGCGCCGGACGCCGCGGTGAACCGTTCGCTGAAGGACCTGCAGCGGCCCAGCCTGGGCCACTGGCAGGGTTGGTTGCGCGAGCTCACCCGGCATTACCAGAACGATCCGCGTCCGCTGCTGCGCCGCCTGCTGCAGGCCTTCGGGACGCGTCACCAGGGAGCGGTGCTCACGGCGGCCCAGGGCCTGTCGCGTGTGTCAGCGACATTGGGATCGGGAGCTCCGGCAATGTCCGGCGACAGCGTCACCACGCAGCAGCTGTTCGACACGCTGATCTCGTATCGCAACCGTCTGGCACACGGCGCACGGCCCAGCGCGTACGACCGCGCCAACGTCACAGCGATGCTGGCCCCCGCGATGCGCGAGCTGTATCAGACGCTCGACTTCCTCTCGACCTTCCGTCTTGCCTACATTCGCTCGGTGTCCGTTGACTTCTCGGGCTCGGACGGCGAGGGCGCTCATCGATACCGCCACCTGGTGACGTACCTGGTGGGCGAATCGCCGCGAGCCAGCGCTGCGCCGCAGGTCAGTGCGCAGCCATTCCCCGACCACCAGCTCTACATACTCGACCCGGCCGACGGTTTCACACCGCTTCTGAGCCTGCATCCGTTCCTGGTGTTCACGCACTGCGCCAGCTGCAATCGTGAGCAGGTGTTCGTGCTGAATGCGACGACGACGACGGCGCAGGACTACCTGGCGTACCAGTGCACGCACCATGTCAGGCCCTCCGAGTACTTCGACTACATGCAGCGATTGCTGAAACAGCTGGACGGCGACGCCTCGGCGTGGGACGAGGACCAGCGCACCACGCGGTGGCAGCTGGAGGCACCTGCGTCAGCAGCGGAGCCGCCGGTGACTGCGACGCCACAAGCGGCTGCGCCGGCTGCGCCGCCTCCGCCCGCAACCGCCACCGCGCTGCGCATCAGCGGTGCAGGCCGCGAGCTGCTGGTGAGTGACGGACGCACGATCAGCGTCGGCCGCGATGCCGGTTGCGATCTTTGCTACGAGGACGCGCGCGTGTCGCGACACCACCTGGTGGTCCGCTGCGACGGCGGCGCATGGCGGCTGGAAGACTCGGGAAGCCACAACGGAACGTTCCACGACGGCGTGCGGGTGTCAAGCGTCGCGCTTGCAGGCACAGACGCCTTCTCTCTCGGCGGCGCCGACGGGCCGTCGCTGCGGACCGAGATCGTCGACGGTGCTGCGGCTGTGGAAGCATCGGCCGTCTCTCCCCCGGCAGCGGCACCGCCGTTGCCACCATCCGCGCCGGTGCAGCCGGCGACGCCGGCGCAGGCGATGGCGGGCACGGTGACGATCGGCCGCGCGGCTGACAACAACGTGGTCATCGCGGACCCGACTGTGTCGCGGCACCACGCCGAGTTGGTGCGGCTTGCCGGCAGCGCCTTCGAGATACGCGACCTGGGCAGCCACAACGGCAC
>JAFAJR010000144.1 GCA_019236085.1 Candidatus Dormiibacterota bacterium | reverse complement strand
GAGTGCTCGACAACGGCGACGTGCGGCGCATCGGCCGGGTGTGCACGCTGCCGTCGTATCGCAGCCGCGGCCTTGCCGCAGTGCTCATCCGGCACGTCATGCACACCGTCGGGCCGCCGCTGTTTCTTGGGGCGCAGGTGCACCTCGAGGAGTACTACGCACGTTTCGGGTTCGCAGTCTGCGGCAGCATCTGGGACGAGAACGGCATTCCGCATCTGCCCATGCGCTGGGACGGTTAGGCTCCTCGCAGATGGAGTTGAAATACAAGCTGCTGATCGCCGGCATCGTGCTGTTCGTGATCGCCGGCATGGCCATCTCCTGGCTCTTCGCGTTCGCCGGCCCGCCACAGGGCTGAAAGGCCGCCGATCAGACGACCACGTTGACCACGCGGTCCACACGGGCGACGACGCGCTTCGGCTGCTGACCGCCGAGCAATTGCTGCACGCGGGGAAGTGCGAGCGCAAGCTCCTGCAGCGTGTCGGCGTCTGTGCCAGCGTCGACGGTGAGTGTGGCGCGCAGCTTGCCGTTGACCTGAACAGCAATCGACACGTCCTGCGGCCGCGCGAGGTCGTCGTCATAGCCCGGCCAGGACCCAGGCGCGTGCACCGAGCCGTCGTGACCGGTTCGCTCCCAGAGCTCCTCGGTGATGTGCGGGGCGAACGGTGCCAGACAGGTGAGCAGCGTCTCGGCGTCGACCCGCCGTCCGCTGCCTGTCGCCGCGTCCTGGTCCAGGGCGCGGGCAAAGATCTCCATCGCCGAGATCGCAGTGTTGTAGCGCAGGTTGGCGATGTCGTCGTCCATCTCTTTGATGAAGCGGTGGCGGCGGCGTTCCTTCATCTCGTTGTCACGGTCAGGATCGGTCGCGAGCTGCGTGGCGCGCCACACGCGATGCAGGAACCGCGGGATACCGGCGATGGCCTCGTCATGGAAGTCGCCGCCCTCCATGTAGGGGCCGAGCGACATCATGAACAGGCGGAAGGTGTCGGCGCCGTAGCGTTCGATGTACTCGTCGGGATTGAGCACGTTGCCCCGGCTCTTCGACATCTTCGCGCCGCCCATGACGATCATGCCGTGAGCGCGGAACCGCGTGTACGGCTCGGGCTCGTCCACCATCCCGAGGTCGTGCAGCACCCGCATGACGAACCGGGCGTAGAGCAGATGCCGTACCGCGTGCTCATTGCCACCGATGTACATGTCGACGGGCAGCCACTTGCGTGTGCGCTCGGGATCGAACGGCACGTCGTCGAAATCCGTCGACGGGTATCGCAGGTGGTACCAGCTGGAGTCGAGGAACGTGTCGCTCACGTCGGTCTCGCGGCGCGCCGGCTTGCCGCACGTGGGGCATGGAACGTTCACCCAGTCCTCGACCTGCGCAAGGGGCGACACGCCGGTGCCGGTCGGCCTGAAGTCCTCGAGCTCCGGCAAGCGCACCGGCAGGTCCTGCTCGGGCACGGCGACGGGGCCGTCGTCCGGACAGTAGATGATGGGAATCGGCGGTCCCCAGTAGCGCTGGCGTGAGATCAGCCAGTCGCGCAGCTTGTACTGCACGCTCGGCTCGCCCCGCCTCAGCTCCTGGAGCCGCCCAACGATGCGGCGCTTGCCCTCGTCCGCCGGCGCACCGCTGTATTCGCCGCTGTTGACCAGAACTCCGTCGCCCGTGTACGCGGATGCAGCGACGTCGCCACCGCTGATCACCTCGACGACAGGGAGCCCGTGCTGGCGGGCGAACTGCCAATCGCGTTCGTCATGCGCCGGCACGGCCATGATGGCGCCGGTGCCGTAGCCACCGAGCACGTAGGGCGCGGCCCACACCGGGATGCGATCGCCGGTGAGCGGATGCACGGCGTGTGAACCCAGCGCAATCCCGACGCTGAAGTCCGGCTCACCGCGTTCGCGCGGCAGGCGGTTGCGCCATGCGTTGATCTCACCCAATCGTTCGGGCGGCACGAAGTCCTCGAGGTCCGGGTGGTCAGCGCCGACCACCAAGAAGGTGGCCCCGTACAGCGTGTCGGGACGCGTGGTGTACACCGTGACGTCCTTGCGCCGGCAGCCCTCGAGGTCGAAGAGCACAGTGGCACCCTCGCTGCGGCCGATCCAGTTGCGCTGCATCGTCTTTGTGGACTCCGACCAGTCCAACGTGTCGAGCGCATCGAGCAGCTGCTGCGCGTAGCGCGTGATCTTGAGCCACCACTGCATGAGAAACCGCGTCTCGACCACGGTGTGGCAGCGCTCGCAGTGGCCGTTCTCCACCTGTTCGTCGGCGAGCACGGTGAGGCACGACGGGCACCAGTTCACAGCCCCTTCGCGGCGCTCGGCCAGCCCGGCCTTGAACAGCTGCAGGAACACCCACTGCGTCCAGCGGTAGTACGCGGGGTCGGCGGTGTTCACCGAGTGCGACCAGTCGAACATCGATCCGATGCGCTTCAACTGGTTCTCGCGGAAGTTGTTCACTGCGCGGCGCATCACCACGGCGGGGTGCTCGCCGATCTTCAGCGCGTAGTTCTCGGAGTGGATGCCGAAGGCGTCGAAGCCCATCGGCTCGAAGACGTCGTCGCCCTTGAGACGGCGCCAGCGGCCGTAGATGTCGCCACCGGCGAAGGGGATGATGTGACCCACATGCAGCCCCTCGGCCGAGGGATAGGGGAACATCATCAGGTTGTAGAAGGGCCGCGCCGCCGAGTCCACGTCGGTGTGGTAGTCGCCGCGCTGGTCCCAGATGCGGCGCCACTTGGCCTCGACAGCCGCAGGGTCATAGGCGTCGAGGCGCCGCTGGTCGCTCTCGACCGTCGCTGTCGCATCCATGGCCGTCACAGCGTACCCAAGACCAGTTTGGGCGACCCATGTCCGTCAGATGGTCATAATTATGGTCATGACGGTGTATGTGACAGCGACAGAGGCCAAGACACGCCTCCTTCAGCTGCTGGACTCGGTCGAGACCGGCGAGGAGGTTGAGATCACGCGGCGCGGACGTCTGGTGGCGCGCATCGTCCCGGCGCGTGCTGGGAAGGCGCTCGCCGGCTTCCTCCGCGGCGTCGCCCGGGACAACACTGACGACGAGGCTGATCTGTTCCACCCCATTCCCGAGGAGGAGGTCGACTTCGACAAGGGCGACGACGTCTGGTGACGACGGTCCTGCTGGACAGCCACGTCGCTCATTGGTGGACGGCGCAGCCGGAATCGCTGAGCGCCGCGGCGCTCGCCGCCATCGACGCTGCTGACGAACGCGCCGTAGCCGACGTCTCCTGGCTGGAGCTCGCCACCATGGGACAGCGCCGGCGGGTCGCGCTCAAGGTGCCGCTGGAGACGTGGCTGCGTCGCTTGGATTCGGTGCTTCGCACAGTGCCGCTGTCGCATGTCATCGCCTGGCGCGCTGTGACCCTGCCGCGTCAGTTTCCGCGCGATCCATTTGACCGGGTCATCTTTGCGACGGCTGTCGAACAAGGCTGGCGCCTCGTCACCAAGGACCTGGCGATGCGCGACTTCCCCCAGCACCCGCCCGTCACCCTTTGGTAGCGCGTCGCACGGAGTCCCTCAAAGCAGCGTCGAACGGTGACAATGGCCGTATGAGCCTTTTCTCGCGCTTCCGCCTTGTGCTGCGGGGCAAGGCCAGCCGGGCGCTCGACGCCATGGAGAACCCGGCCGACGCGCTGGAGCTCGCCTACGAGAAGCAGCTCGAGGCGCTGCAGCGGGTCCGTCGCGGCGTTGCCGACGTGGTCACCGCCCAGAAGCAGCTGGAGATCCAGCAGCGACAGATGGAGGCGAACCGTGTCCGGCTCGACGAGCTGGCGAGGCGAGCGCTGGAGCAGAACCGCGAAGAGCTCGCCGCCAGCGCCCTGACGCAAAGCGAGCTTTTGGAGGGGCAGCTGAGTGGATTGCGCCAGCAAATCCAGGCGCTGACCGCCCAGCGCGACAATCTGGAGATCGCCGGCCAGCGCCTGCAGGCACGGGTCGCTGCCATGCGCACCCAGAAGGAGACGCTGAAGGCGCAGTACAGCGCCGCCCAGGCGACGGTCCACGCCGGGGAGACTGCGAGCGGCATCTCCAAGGAGATGGACGAGGTGCAGCTTCTCCTCGAGCGCG
>JAFAJR010000126.1 GCA_019236085.1 Candidatus Dormiibacterota bacterium | reverse complement strand
CGTGATCGCCATCAGTGTTGCGGTGTTCCTGATCAACTTCGTCATCAGCATCCGCGCTCCGAAGACGGCACCCGACGATCCGTGGGAGGCGAACACGCTGGAATGGGCGACCTCGTCACCGCCGCCGGCGTGGAACTTCGACGAGGTTCCCGAGGTGCGCAGCGCGAGGCCGGTGCGCGACCGTCGGATCGCGGCGCGGCGAGCGGCCGCCGGCGCCACCGTCTGACCGACGCGGTGTCGCCGTGAACGTCCGCCCGCCGGCGTCGTTCCGCCGCCTCGCGGTGGCGACCGCGGTGCTCGTGTACCTGCTCATCGTCATGGGCGGCATCGTCCGGGTGACCGGCAGCGGCCTCGGCTGCGCGGACTCCTGGCCGTCGTGCAACGGCTCGCTGCTGCCTGCCGCAACGCCGCAGTCGGTCATCGAGTTCCTGCATCGCTCGATCACCGTGCTCTCGACCATGTTCGTGGTGCTGCTGCTTGCGGCTGCGTGGCTGACGCAGCGGCGTCATCGTCGCATCGTCGGAGGCGCCACCGCCGCTGCGGTGCTGCTGGTGGTGCAGATAGCGCTCGGCGCAATCGCTGTGAAGTACAGCCTGCCCGGCGGCGTCGTGATGATCCATCTTGCGAACGCGCTGCTGGTGCTCGGAGCGCTGGTCTTCACAGCGGTAATCGCGGAGACCACCGGCACCACCCGTGCGTGCAACGATTCGCTGCTGCCGCGCCTCACCGGGATTGCGACCGTGGCGACGTATCTGCTGGCGATGAGCGGCGCGCTGGTCGTGGAGACCAGGTCGTCGGCGGGCTGCAACGGATGGCCGCTGTGTGGTGGCGGCTTCCAGCTGCCGGTGAGCAGCCAGGACACGATCAACATGGTGCACCGCGTTGTCGCGGGAATCGTGGTGCTCCTCATCGGTGCGGTGATGGGTGTCGTCATCCGCCGCATGCGCGAGCGCCGCGGCGTGCGTACATTCGCGATGCTGGTCAATGCCATCATCGTGCTGCAGGTCGCTGCAGGAGCGCTGGTTGTGGACTTCAGGCTCCCCGCCGCGGCGCAGGGACTGCATGTGGCCCTCGCCAGCGGGCTGTGGGCGACAGTGCTCACTGTCACCATCCTGGTGCGCCGGACGCCGCTGCCACAGCGTGAGACGCTGCAGCAGCAGGTGATCAGCTCAGCACCGCGGCCGAGCCAGGTGGGGGCGGGCGTGTGAGCGTCGCGGTCCGCGTCCAGCCGGCAGCGCAGCCCACTGCGGTTTCTGTCGTTCGTGACTACATCGCGCTGACCAAGCCGAGGGTGGTGGTGCTGCTGGAGGCAACCGCGCTGGCGGCCATGGTGATGGCGGCTCGCGGCTGGCCACGCTGGGAGCTGGTGGCCGCGACGCTGATCGGCGGCTGGCTGGCAGCGGCCGGCGCCAACGCTGTCAACTGCTGGTTCGACCGCGACATCGACGCCACCATGGGCAGGACCCATGCCCGTCCCATTCCGGCCGGGCGCATCGAGCCGCGGGCTGCCCTGCTCTTCGGCTGCGCCCTTGGGGTGGCGTCGTTTACGTTGATGAGCACCACCGTCAACCTGCTGGCAGCGGCGCTCACGCTGACGGCATTCCTCTTCTACGTCTTCGTCTACACCATGTGGCTCAAGCGGTCATCGGCGCAGAACATCGTCATCGGCGGCGCGGCCGGCGCCATTCCGCCACTCGTGGGCTGGGCGGCGGTCACCGGTCACCTGGACGTCACTGCCATCTTCCTGTTCGCCGTGGTGTTCTACTGGACGCCACCGCATTTCTGGGCGCTGGCGCTGCTGGTGCAGGGCGACTACCGGCGTGCCGGGGTGCCGATGCTGCCGGTGGTGGCCGGCGACCATCGCACCCGGCAGCAGATTGTGCTGTACACCATGATTCTGGTGCTGGTGACGGTGCTGCCCGTGCTGACGCGGTCGTTCGGCGGCGTCTACGCCGGAGGCGCCGCGGTGCTCGATGCCGTGCTCCTGGGTGACGCTGTGCTGGCCGTCCGGCGCCCCTCGGCTCGCTCGGCTCGGCGACTCTTCTACCATTCCATCATCTATCTGGCCCTGCTGTTCGCGGTCATGGCCCTGGACCGCGTGCTGCTGGGACCGTGACCCAGGAGGCACCGATGGATCGCAAGCTCTCGCGCAAGAACATGCGGTTCGGTGTGTCGCTGTTCATCCTCATGCTGGCACTCGTCGGCATCGCCTTCGCCTGGGCCGGGATCTACCTGCAGGTGATCAAGTAGCCGTGAGCGACGAGCAGCCGCAGCATGGCGAGGGCGGCAAGCACGCAACACCGCACCTGCCGCCGCCCAGCTTCGTCCCGGTGAGCGTGGCCCTCTCGCTCGCCGTGCTGTTCGTCGGCTTCCTCGGCGACATCCGCAATGTGGTCGGCCCGGCGATGTGGCTGGTGGGTCTGCTGGGACTCATTGCATCGCTGGTTGTCTGGGCCAGGGCTGCACGCACCGAGTACCTCGAGCTCCCGGAGGACGCCTCGCACTGAGCTCGGCGCAGCTGGGCCTCGGCGACTGGTCGTGGGATCCCACAGTCATCTGCGGCCTGGCCGCGCTGGTGGTGGCGTACGTGGTGGCCCGGCGCCGCGGCGTGCTGCGGCGCAGCGACGACGTCTCGCCCTGGTT
>JAFAJR010000118.1 GCA_019236085.1 Candidatus Dormiibacterota bacterium | reverse complement strand
GCCCCTCGTCGCATCAAGGACTACCCGCACCAGTTCTCGGGCGGTATGCGCCAGCGCGCCATGATCGCCATGGGCCTGTCGAACAAGCCTGAGGTCATCATCGCCGACGAGCCGACGACAGCGCTCGACGTCACAGTGCAAGCGCAGATCCTGGAACTGCTGCGCGACCTCAACCAGCAGCTGGGCACGTCGATCATCCTCATCACGCACAACCTGGGTGTCGTCGCGGGACTCTGCACCAGGGTCATCGTCATGTACGCCGGCGAGATCGTTGAAGAGGGGCCGGTGGAGCAGATCTTCGAGAACCCGCAGCATCCGTACACCTGGTCGCTGCTGCGTTCGTTGCCGCGCATCGACGCGGACCGCAAGGCGCGACTGCGCTCAATCGAGGGCCTGCCCCCGGACCTCATCGCGCTGCCACCGGGCTGCGAGTTCAGCCCGCGCTGCCCCTTCCGCATCGAGAAATGCTTCCAGGAAGATCCCGAGCTGGAGACCGTGGGCACCGCGCAGCAGGCCGCCTGCTGGGTGACCATGGACCGCGCCTACAAGGAGATGAACGCCGCCAACATCGTGGACACGCGGCCCGGAGCTGCCAGCGGCGTGCGGCCTCCCAAGGACCTGGAGCCGCCGCCCGAGATGCTGGCGGAGCTGGTGGACGAGCCTGCGCTGCCGGTGGTGGCCGCCGATGAGTAGCGCGACAGCGGCCGCCGAACAGCCGGCGTCGCAGGCTGCGCAGGATCCGCTGCTGCGCGTCGTCGACGTGGTGAAGCATTTCACCGTCGGCGTCGCTGCGTCGGTGAAAGCTGTCGACGGCGTCAGCTTCGACGTGATGCGTGGCGAGACGCTGGGGCTCGTCGGGGAGTCGGGCTGCGGCAAGTCGACCCTCGGCCGGCTGATCACGCAGCTCATTCCCGCCAGCTCCGGGTCCGTGGTCTTCGACGGCACCAACCTCACCCAGCTCAGAGGGGAAGCGCTGCGGCTGCAACGGCAGCACCTGCAGATGATCTTCCAGGACCCCTTCGCGTCATTGGACCCGCGCATGACGGTCGGCGACATCATCGCCGAGCCCCTGATCAATTTCGGACTCCTGCGGCGGCGCGACCGGGACAAGCGCGTGCAGGAACTGCTGCGCGTGGTGGGCCTCAACCCGTACTTCAACAACCGATATCCGCACGAGTTCTCAGGCGGTCAGCGGCAGCGCATCGGCATCGCCCGCGCCTTGGCGCTCAACCCGAAGCTCATCGTCTGCGACGAACCGGTGTCCGCCCTCGACGTCTCGATCCAGGCGCAGATCATCAACCTGCTCGAGGACCTGCAACGCGAGTTCAACCTGACATACATCTTCATAGCGCACGACCTGTCGGTGGTGCGTCACATCAGCGACCGCGTGATGGTCATGTACCTCGGCAAGGTGGTCGAGGTGGCGCCGTCCGAGGACCTGTACAACAGCCAGGCGCATCCGTACACCAAGGCGCTGCTGTCGGCGATCCCGGTGCCCGACCCGCGCGTCGAGTCCAAGCGCCGCCTGGTGGAGCTGTCAGGCGAGATCCCCTCGCCGCTCAACCCGCCCTCCGGCTGCCATTTCCACACCCGCTGCCCCATAGCCCGGGTGCCCGGTGTCTGCTCGGAGGAGGAGCCGCCGCTGGAGCGTAAGAGCGACGGCCACCTCGCCGCCTGCCACTTCGCCGAGGAGATGATCAGCCCGGCACAGCCGGGTTCCTGATCAGCGCTGGCTCTCCAGCGCCCACTGCTGCGCGACCAGCTCCCACCCCTGGCGGACGCTCTGCACCGTCGGTGACCAGCCGGTGGCTTCGCGCAGCTTCCGCGACGACACCCGGAGCGAGCGGAAGGCGAACCCCGCGGCGACGCCGAGCAGCGACGGCGCCATGAGCTTGGGCAGCCGGCGCAGCGGCGGCGCTTCGATGGCTACGGCGAGCAGCGCAATCAGTTCTACGTACCGCACCGGCTCCAGGTCGGCCACGTTGTACACGCCGGCCGGCGCCGTCAGAGCAGCCGCCGCCGCGGTGGCCGCGTCGTCGACGTGGATACTCGAGTGGTAGTTCCGGGCGCGTCCGAACAGGGTCACCCGGCGGTGCTGCAGGGCGGTGGCCAGGGCGATGCTCTGCGTCGAGTCCTCGGAGTAGAAGCCGGCGAAGCGCAGCACCACGCCCCGCCCGCCGGCGGCCGTGATGCGTTCGGCCGCGGCCTCGCCGCTCCAGGCGTCGTGCAGGGGGGCTACCCGCTGGACATCCACCGGCGACGTCTCGTCAATCCACTCGTCGCCGTGGTCGGCATACACCAGCGAGATGGACTCATGCAGGTACGCGCCGACATCGCAGACCAGGCAGGCATCTGCGATGAGTGACGCGCTCTCGGTGCGCAGCCGTCCGGTCTCCACCCAGGCGGCCGGCCGGCGCATGTGGGCCAGGGTCGGGGTCTCGGTTGTCAGCCGCACCACCGCGTCGGAGCCGCGGACCCCCTCGATGATGGAGGCGCGGTCGTAGACGTCCATCTCCAGCGGCCGGACGCCGGCGTCGCGGAAGGCCACCCTCGACGCGTCGTCGCGCGCCGTCGCCGCCACGTCGTGACCGGCGTCGAGCAGCCGGCGCACCACGCGGCGCCCCAGGATCCCGGTGCCTCCGATCACAACGACGCGCATTCGGCAGCGCCGAGTGTAGGCAGAGTGCTTCTGGGACCCGCAGACATCACCCCAATGGGCGATGTGGAGCGTTGCTTCGTCCTGTATCCTCCGGCCACACCTCGATTTGGGCCCTTTTGGAGGAACCGGTTTTGCAGAGATTGCGGATTGCCAAACTTGCCACCGTGGTGGGCGTCGCGGCCATAGGCGTTGCCGCGTGCGGCGGCAGCTCGAGCCCATCGTCGTCCGGCAACACCCTGGGGCTTTTCGACCCCAGCTCGTTCAACACGTCCAACGTCTCGTGGCTTTCCGCGAACGTGAACAACACCGGCTCCCCGCCCTCGTCGCCCACCGGGACGGTGATCCTGGTCGGTGACGGCGGCAACAACTCGCACCCCAGCGCCGCCTGGGACTGGCAGGGCGAGTACGACACCACCGGCTTCGAGATCGCCCGGGTCGCCAGCCGCCAGCTGGTCTCCTACAACGCCTCGTCAGACCTGACCCAATCCGAGACGCTGGTCCCGGACATCGCGCAGTCGCTGCCGACCCCGACCAACAACGGCCTCACGTACACCTTCAACCTGCGGACCGGCAGCCAGGCTGCGATGTGGAACACAAATCCACCGCGCGCCGTGACGGCTGACGACTTCATCCGCGGGCTGAAGCGCAACTGCGACCCGGACCTCGCGCCGAACGGCAACCCCGGCTATTACTCGGCGACGATCATGGGCTTCGCAGCCTTCTGCACGCCGTTCGAGAACATGCCAGGCGGCTCGGCCACCCCTGCCTCGGCACGCGCGGCATACATGGACTCGCACAACATCGCAGGTCTGGTCTCGTCCAACAACGGTCAGACCCTCACGATCACGCTGACCTCGCCCGCCACCGACTTCCTGAACATCATGGCAATGCCATTCGCCTCGGCGCAGCCCGTGGAAATGGAATCGGTGCTGCCGCTCACGCCGCCGTACACCTTCTTCTCCGACGGTCCGTACGCGATTCAGAACCTGGATCCGACCACTAGCGACGCCGTCCTGAAGCCGAACCCCGCGTGGTCGCAGGCTCAAGACCCGATCCGCCACCAGTACGTGGCCGAGATCCAGCTCAAGGCTGACGGCGCCTCCGACACCCAGACCGTGCAGCAGCAGATCGACGCCGGCACAGCCGACCTCTCGTGGGACACCGACGTGCCCCCAAGCGATGTGCAGGGCCTGATCAACGCCAACGACGCGCGGTTCGGCCGCTTTCCGTCGCCGGGCATCACCAACCCCTACCTGGTCTTCAACGTCAAGAGCACCTCGAACGGCGGGGCGCTAGCCAACGTGAAGGTCCGCCAGGCTCTTGAGTACGCGATCAACCGGATCGCGATCACCAAGATCTATGGCGGCGCAACGCTCAACCTGCCCTTGCACCAGGTGTTCGGCCCGGGCGCCGAAGGCTATGTGGCCTTCAACGACTACCCGACGCCGAACGACGAGGGTGACCCGAGCAAGTGCAAGCAGCTGCTGCAGGCGGCCGGTGTGAGCAATCTCGTGCTCACCGACTACTACCGCAACAGCGGCAACCACCCCGCGGTGTTCCAGGAGGTCAAGACCGACTTTGCCGCTTGCGGCGTCACTGTCAATGGCGTGACCCCTGCCAACTACTACAGCGCCAAGAACGGCATCGGCACCTCGAGCCCGACCACGCCGAACACCCACTGGGATCTCACCGAGCCCGGTTGGGTGCCGGACTGGTTCGGCCCCACCAACGGCCGGGCGATCCTGCCCGACCTCTTCGACGGCCAGCTCAGCTACCCGGGCACCGACTGGGGCGGCTATGACGACCCGGTCACCGACCAGCTCGTGAACAAGGCCCTGGCTGCGCCCACCGTTTCTCAGGCGTCCAACTACTGGCACCAGGCTGACGAGCAGGTCATGGCCGACGCGGCGTTCATCCCCTTCCAGACCCAGCTCACACCGCTGATGCGGTCGAGCCGCGTACACAACGCGATCTTCCTTCCGTTCAGCGCCTCGTACGACCTCAGCCAGCTCTGGGTGTCTTCCTAACCCCCCAGACGTCGACAACGTGAACAAGATGCCCGTCGCCCGGTTGGCGGCGGGCATCTTTTTGCGTTACCCTGCCTGAACTTCACCGGCAAGGGAGTGCGCACAAGCACCACATGACCCTCCTCAAGGTCGACAACCTGACGGTGTCCTTCCCCACCTCGGACGGCGTGGTGCAGGCTGTGCGCGGTCTGTCCTTCGAGGTGGAAGCCGGTCAGACGCTGGGCATCGTCGGCGAGTCCGGCTCGGGCAAGAGCGTGAGCGCGCTCACCATGCTCGGCCTCAACCCCGGCGCTGATATCACGGGCTCTGTGACGTTCGACGGCCGCGACATGCTCCGGCTCTCGCCGCGCGAGCTGCAGCAGATCCGCGGCGCCGACATCGCGATGATCTTCCAGGACCCGTTGAGCGCGCTGCATCCGCACTTCCGTGTCGGCTGGCAGATCCGCGAAGCAATCCGCGCTCACACCGACGTGAGCAACGCGGAAGCCAGGCACATGGCAGTCGACCTGCTGCGCCTGGTGAACATCCCGCAGCCGGACCGCCGTGTCGACGCCTTCCCTCACGAGCTGTCCGGTGGCATGCGCCAGCGCGTGATGATCGCCATGGCGCTTGCCTTGAAACCCAAGCTGCTCATCGCCGACGAGCCCACCACGGCGCTCGACGCCACGGTGCAGGCGCAGCTCATGGAGTTGCTGGCGAGCATGCAACGCGAGGTCGACATGGCGATGATCGTCATCACGCACGACCTCGGCGTCGTTGCCAGGATTGCTGACAAGGTACAGGTCATGTATGCGGGCCGCGCCGCGGAGATGGCCGACGCCAACACGCTGTTCCACCAGACCCACCATCCCTACACGCGCGGGCTCCTGGCCTCCTTGCCCGGAAGTGCAATCACCTCGTCGCGGCTGCTGCCCATCGTGGGTCAGCCGCCGAGTCTCATCAACCTGCCGAGCGGCTGCGCGTTTCATCCCCGCTGTCCGTTCGCCATGGACCGCTGCATGCGTGAGATGCCCAGCCTGATGGCAGTGGAAGGCGGCGAGGACCATCTGTCGGCGTGCTACCTGCCGCGGGAGATGGTCGGTGTCAGCGTCGCCGTCGACACCGCTCGGCAGCGCTACGCGGCCGACAAGCAGGGGCTTCGCGCTGTCCGCCTGCCGGGGGTTGCCGCAGCACGCGAGGAGGTGCCGGCACTTGCCTGAGCTCACCACCGTGTCGCGCGACGACGTGATGGTCCGCGTCGAGAACGTCCGGAAGTACTTTCCCATCAAGCGAGGCATCTTCTTCAAGCGGACCATCGGCAACGTGAAGGCTGTCGACGGCGTGAGCATTGAGGTGAAGCGCGGCGAGACACTTGGCCTTGTGGGTGAGACCGGCTGCGGCAAGTCAACGCTGGCGCGTTGCATCACGCGACTCTTCCCGCTGACGTCGGGAACCATCGTGCTCGACGGTGTTGACATCAGCCGCCTCTCGCGGCGCAGGATGCGTCCCAACCGCCGCGGCGTGCAGATGATCTTCCAGGACCCGTACGGCTCGCTGAACCCACGGCGCCGCGTCGGCGCCATCATCGGCGACGCGCTGGCGATCCACAACGTGGCCCGGGGCCAGGAGCGCAAGAAGCAGGTACAGGACCTGATGAAGGTCGTGGGCCTGAACCCCGAGCACTACAACCGCTTCCCCGCGGAATTCTCCGGCGGCCAGCGGCAGCGCATCGGCGTGGCCCGCGCGCTCGCGCTGCGGCCCAAGCTGATCGTTTGCGACGAGCCTGTCTCGGCCCTCGACGTGTCGATCCAGGCGCAAATCATCAACCTGCTCGAGGACCTGCAGGGAGAGTTCGGCCTCACGTACGTCTTCATCGCGCACAACCTATCGGTCGTGCGGCACGTCAGCGACCGCGTAGCGGTGATGTACCTGGGCAAGGTGGTGGAGCTCGCCGACCGCAACGACCTGTACTACAAGCCACGTCATCCCTACACCAACGCGTTGCTATCGGCGACGCTCGAGCCCGACCCTGACAAGGCCCGCAGCTCGCGGCGCGTCGTGCTCACCGGCGACGTGCCGTCGCCCATCAACCCGCCGTCAGGCTGCCGTTTCCGCACCCGCTGCCCCAAGGCGCAGGCCATCTGTGCCGAGCAGGAGCCGGAGCTGGTGCCACGGCTCGGCGACCCTGACACGCATCTCGCGGCGTGCCACTTCCCCGTGGCCGACGGCGAGACGCTCGAGGGTGCCCAGCAGCAGATCGTGCACGCAGTGGAAGAATTCGTAGCGGAGACACCGGCATGAGCCTCACACCTCTGGAGACCGAACCCGCGGCGACGCTGACCGCAGTCGATGTGGCTCCCGACTCGGAGGTGGTGGCGCGCAGCCCCCTGCAGCTGGCGCTGCGCCGGCTGGTAAGCGACAGGGTGGCGCTCATCGCTGTGATCGTCATCATCCTGATGGCGCTTCTGGCGATCCTTGCGCCGGTGGTCCAGTCCCTCACCGGTCACGACGCTCTGGCCAACAACGTCATCAACGGTACGGACGTCAACGGTCAGCCGCTGCCGCCGGGCAGCAACGGCTACCTGCTGGGTACCGACAACGTCGGCCGCGACATCCTGGTGCGCATCGCTTTCGGTGCGCGCATCTCGCTCACCGTCGGCGTCCTGTCAACGGCCCTGGCCACGGTGGTGGGTGTGGTGTTCGGGCTCCTGGCCGGCTACTACGGCGGCTGGATCGACGCGCTGCTGGCCCGCATCATGGACGTCGTCCTCTCGTTCCCCTACGTGCTCTTCGCCATCGCGCTCGTCTCCGTTTTCGGCGCGAGCGTCCCGCTGACGATCCTGGTGATTGCGTTCTTCTCCTGGGCCGCGATCGGGAGAATCGTGCGCGGCCAGGCGCTCTCGCAGCGAGAAAAGGAGTACGTGGAGGCCGCGCATTCGCTGGGCGCAGGCGACCTGCGCATCATGTTCATCGACATCCTGCCGAACCTCTTAGCGCCGGTTATCGTGCTGAGCACGCTGCTGATCCCGGTGGCGATCGTCTTCGAGTCCTCGCTCTCGTACCTCGGCGTCGGTGTGAAGCCGCCCACGGCGTCGTGGGGCAACATGCTCGCCGATGCGCAGGCATCCGGGTATCAGAACTGGTGGTTCTGGATCTTCCCCATGCTGTTCCTGCTGATCACGACACTCG
>JAFAJR010000368.1 GCA_019236085.1 Candidatus Dormiibacterota bacterium | reverse complement strand
AGGTGTTCGCGGGACAGCGCGCCGAGGGCTTCTTCGTCGACCTCGGCTCCATCTTCGACCTGGGAGTGCTGCGTCCATTCCAGAACCTGCATCTCATGCCGCTGCCGGCGGCGGCGGGGGTGAACGCCACCAAGGAGGTAAACGTCCACACCATCGCCATCCAGGTGCCGATCACGATGCTCACCCACACCGGCGCGCTGCCCACCGGGGTTGCCGATCCCAACGCGGTCCTGGGCATCTGGGGTTCCGCGAGCCGCCGTCGCGTCTCGGTGCGTGAGACCGGCGACGACGAGCACACCGGCCCCTGGGTGCAGGTGTCTCGCCTGGGCAACCCGCTGTTCAACGAGGTCATCGTCCCGATGGGCTCGAAGGACTACTGGAACGCGGTGCCACCGTCGCAGGACTCGAACTTCCTCTCGTATGTGCAGCACCCGGAGCTCGCCGGCCTCCTGCCGGTGCTCTATCCGGGCGTGTTTCCGCATCTCGCCGGCCTCACGGCTGCTCGCGCCGACCTCGTCGCCATCCTGCTGACCGGGATTCCGTCGGGCATCGTTCCGGGCTTCCAGAACTACACCGGGCCGACATACGCGGACATGCTGCGGCTGAACGTGGCGATTCCACCGTCGTCGAGTCCCAACCCCGCCGGGTTGGTTGGTGGTGACCCTGCGGGTTTCCCCAACGGGCGCCGGATCATCGACGACGTGGTGACGATCGAGCTGCGCGCCATCGCCGGGCTGACCTACCCGCTGGTCGACTCGTCGTACACCCCTGACGGCGCCGCCGGTGCGATCACCGACGGCCTCACCATCGCCAACAGCGGCGTGCACTACCTGAATTCATTTCCCTACCTCGGCACGCCGCACGACGGATTCGATATTCACTGATGCACGAACCGGCTCCGTCCTCCACCGCTTCGGGGGTGGTCCTCGACATCGGCCGCGGCACCGGCGCGCTCGTGATGCTCGTCGATGCGGACCGGGAAGGGGAGGAGATCGACACGGAGCCGGCCTGGGGGGCCGGGCAGCACACGCACGCGGCGGTGCTGCCCCGGTTCCTGCCCTTCGGGACAGTTCATGCGGTGGTGATCGCCGGCCTGCCTCCCGGCGCCCACCGCATCCTGGATCCGCGCGGCGGCTCGGTGGTGGCCGAGGTCCGCGACGGAGAAGTGACACAGGTGGACTTGCGCACAAAGTTCACATGATGTAGTATTCATGGCGTGAAGGATCGCCAGGAACTCATCGAGCGCCTGAGCCGGGCTCAGGTGGACCTCAAGGTCCGCATCCAGGGCCTCGTCGAGCCCATGGTTTCGGCGGAGTTGGGAGACCTGGGCAGCGTCACCGTGCATCAGATGGAGGTGGTGCGGCGCGTGCTGTCCGGCGCCGAGATGACCATGCACGAGCTGGCTGTGTCGGCCGGGGTCGGACCCAGCGCCGCCACGCAGCTGGTGGACCGCCTGGAACGGCGCGGCCTGGTGGAGCGTACCCGTGACGAGAACGACCGTCGCGTGCAGCGCGTGGTGCCCACCGACCTGGCGCGCTCGCTGTCCCAGCGGTTCAGGTCAAGTTTGACCAAAGCGCTGGCAGCTGCGTTCGTGGTGCTCGACGACGAGGAGCTGGCCACGTACGTCGGGCTGGCGGAGCGCGTGGCCCGCGGTGGTGCTGCGGCGGAGCAGAGCGGCAGGAGGAGAAGCGCATGAGCGTGATGAGCAGGCAACCCGCGCCCGGCACGGCGTTGTCGCCGCGACAGATCTACACGGTGCTCGGCGCGCTCATGCTCGGCATGCTGCTCGCGGCCCTCGACCAGACCATCGTCGCCACCTCGCTGCCCACGATCGTGGGCGACCTCGGCGGCCTCAACCAGCTGTCCTGGGTGGTGACGTCGTACCTGCTGGCGTCGACCATCTCGACGCCGCTGTACGGCAAGCTCGGTGACCTGTACGGCCGAAAGCCGTTCTTCCAGCTGGCGATCGTGATCTTCGTCGCCGGCTCGATGCTGGCCGGTCTCTCGCAGAACATGCTCGAGCTCATCGCATTTCGGGCCGTGCAAGGACTCGGCGCCGGTGGCCTTTTGGTGGGGGCGCAGGCGATCATCGGCGACGTCGTCCCGGCCCGGGAGCGGGGCCGCTACCAGGGCCTGATGGGTGGCATCTTCGCTATCGCATCTGTGGCGGGACCGCTGCTCGGCGGGTTTCTCACCGACGACGTGTCGTGGCGCTGGATCTTCTACATCAACGTGCCCATCGCTGCGGTGGCGCTGGTGGCCACGTCGCTTGTGCTGCACTCGAGGACGACCCGGGTGTCGCACCGCATCGACTGGACCGGCGCCACGCTGCTTGCCGCGGGTGCCTCGGCCCTCATCCTCATGACCACATGGGGTGGGACCCAGTACAGCTGGACATCGCCTGTCATCCTCGGCCTAGCCGCCGGTGGTGGCGCGCTGCTGCTGGGCTTCGTGTGGGTCGAGCGGCACGTCAGCGAGCCCATCCTGCCGCTGCGCCTGTTCCGCAACAGCGTGTTCGACGTCGCGAGCGGGGTCGGCTTCGTCGTCGGTCTGGCGATGTTCGGCGCCATCACCTTTCTGCCGGTGTTCCTGCAGCTTGTTGACGGCGTCTCGGCCACGAGCTCCGGGTTGAACCTGCTGCCGCTGATGGGCGGGCTGCTGGTCGCGTCGATCGAGAGCGGCCAGGTGATCAGCCGCAGGGGACGCTACAAGGTGTTCCCCGTGCTCGGCACCGGGCTGTCGGCGCTGGGGCTGTTCCTGCTGTCGACGATCGATCCTTCGACCTCACGATTCTTCATCTCCGCGTACATGGTGGTGCTGGGTCTAGGTCTCGGCTGCGTCATGCAGGTTCTGGTCATCGCCGTCCAG
>JAFAJR010000365.1 GCA_019236085.1 Candidatus Dormiibacterota bacterium | reverse complement strand
CTGGGCAGGCGGTTCCTGCTCATCGACAGCAGCGCGGAGGCCGTGCGCGTGATGCGGCAGCGCCTCGCGACCTAGCCAAGCGTTCGGTTCAGGAAGCGGTTGCGCTGGGGTCGGTCACCTCGGCCGTGAAGACGATCGCGCCGGAGCTGAGGTCGCGGATGAGGAAGAGGAAGGGATGGTTGATGACGACGTTGACTGTCTGGATCGGGCCGCCCGCGCCGCCGAGGCCGCCGACGATGGTGGCGGCAGTCGCGGTCGTGCCGACCTCGTCCACCTGCATGGTCGCGTCCTGTTTGGCCAGTCCCAGGTGGAGGTCCGTGCGGCCGTCGATCCCGCTGAAGTCGGCCGCGCCGCCAAAGGCGTCGGTCATGCCGAGGGATGTGAGCAGAGTCGAGAGCTGTAGCTGGCTCGAGATGTTGAACTTGGGCAGGGTGAGCACCACCTGGGCCGCGGTGAGGTCCTGCTCGATGCCGGCGAGCGACTCGGTCGTCAGGCCGCTCACGAACGACGCGATGGGTTGCGACGTGGGCATGAGGACATCCGCAACGTAGTGGCCTCCGACGTAGGGAAGCTCGACAGCGGTCACACCGTTCCCGCTGTATGTCGTGAGGGGCAGCGGGTCGTCGCTGTGCATGAGCGGCGTGGACACCGTGCTGTCATCCGCGCGGTAGAAGGTGCCGTCGCTAGTGAAGTTCACGATGAACTGGTATTGCCACGTCGCGTCGAAGTAGATAGCGTCGGCCAGGGCGAAGAGGAGACCCTGGATGTCCCCGGGCGCCACGAGGGTGGGGATGTGACCCTGGGTGGCCTGGCTCACCCAGTTGTTGATCAGCCCCGCCGCCCCCTGAGGATCGCCGCTGAAGTCCACCTGGGTCGAGGGCGCTGCGAAGTTCTTGACGAGTGTGTCAAGAAACGAGGGGTCGACGGGCAGCCCTTTCTGCAGCCACAGGGCGTTGCTCACGTCGAGCGAGATGCCGCCGGCGGTCGCGGTCGCCAGCAGCGACGCGTCGAGCTGCCGCCAGGCCGCCGCCTGCTGCTCTGCGCTGACGCCTGCGTCGTGCAGCCCGGTGGCGATCTGGTTGGCGGTGTCTCCCCGCGCGCCCAGCTCCAGCATCGCCAGCGCCGTCGCAAGGCTGTAGGCGGAGTCGACGAAGTTGGTGCCGGGATTGGCCAGTTCCAGCTGCTGCAGCATGTCGATCGTGAGCGCGTTGCCATGGGCGGCGGCAGCCTGCACCTCGGAGGGACTGACAGTGATCCCGGCCAGCAGGTCGGTCGTCGCCGGTGTGGTTGTGGGGGTCGCCGTTGCGGTTGGAGTGTGCGACGGCGCCGGGTGTGAGGCGGCGCCACATGCTGTGGTGAGCGCCACTGCCGCGCTCGCGGTGACGACTGCGAAGACTCTCAGCGCCGTACTGCCGCGCCGTGGTATCCCGTCCATGCCAGTCCACCTCAGGTTCGTTGCTGGACCCCAGAACGTGCTGCGATCTCGGCTGGTTACGTGCGCTACTCAGCTCTTGAGGCGGTGGCGCTCCAGCAGTCCCTTGGCGATGATCAGACGCTGTATCTCGCTGGTCCCCTCGCCGATGATCAGGAGCGGCGCGTCGCGGTAGAGCTGCTCGATGACGTACTCCTTGGAGAAGCCGTAGCCGCCGTGCACACGCATTGCGTCGGTCACGACTTCCATGCACGTCTCGGTGGCGAAGAGCTTGGCCATGCCGGCTTCGACGTCGGCACGGTCTCCGGCGTCCTTCTTGCGCGCCGCGTAGTTGGTGAGCAGCCGCGCCGCCTCGATCTTGGTCGCCATGTCGGCCAGCTTGAACTGGATGGCCTCGTGCTGGGCGATGGGCACGCCGAAGGCGTGGCGCTGCTGCGCGTACTCGATGGCCAGCTCGAACGCGCGCTGCGCGACGCCGACGCCGCGAGCAGCGACGTTGACGCGCCCCACCTCGATCGCCGCCATCATCTGTTTGAACCCCTGGCCCTCGACCCCGCCGAGCAGGTTGGCAGCCGGCTGACGGTTGTTGTCGAAGACGAGCTCCGTCGTCTCCACACCCTTGTAGCCGAGCTTCTCGATGTGACGGCTGGCAGAGAAGCCCGCGTACTGCTTCTCGGCGAGGATGCACGACATGCCGCGATGCGGCGGCGTGGCCTCCGGGTCGGTCTTGACAAGCGTTGCCACAACTGTCGCGTGCTCGCCGTTGGTGGCCCACATCTTGGTGCCGTTGATGACGTACTCGCCGTCGTCGCGGATGGCGCGCGTCTGGATCGCCTGCACGTCGCTGCCGCAGTTGGGCTCGCTCATGGAGAAGCCGCCGTGCTGCTCGCCGGTGGCCATCTTCGGCAGGAACCGTTGCTTCTGCTCGTCGGTGCCGTACTTCTCGATGAGAAACGAGACGATGAAGTGCGTGTTGATGATGCCGGTGATCGACATCCAGCCGCGGGCGATCTCCTCGCACACCATCGCGTAGGTCTCGTAGTCGAGGCCGCTGCCGCCGTATTCCTCGGCGATGGCGAAGCCGAAGAAGCCCAGCTCCTTCATGTGCGCGACGATGTCGGCGGGATAGGTGTCGTCGTGGTCGAGCTGGTGGGCCACAGGGATGATCTCGCGCTCCACGAAATCGCGGACCATCCCGACGATCTCGCGCTGCTCCGTGGTCATGTCCAGCGCCATGGCCAGAGTCTAGCCCTGTGGCCGAGCACGGCGATAGCGATCACGATAGAGTTGCCGCAGTGCCGCCGCTGAGCGCCGTCGCCACAACTCTGCCTGCAGGCGACGTCGACATCCGCGCCGCTGACTGCATCGCCTTCCTGCGCTCGTTGCCGGAGCAGTCGGTGGACCTGGTGGTCACGGATCCCGCCTACTCCGGCATGAACCAGCACATGCGTTTCGGGCACGGCCGCATCGTCGGGCGCTATGGCAGCGCGGAGAACACCCGCTGGTTCAGCGAGTTCCACGACGACCCGGAGACGTTCGTCGACCTGCTTCGCGAGTGCCACCGGGTGCTGCGCCGGGACCGGCACATCTACGTGATGTTCGACAGCTTCTCCTTGCTCACGCTCGGAGCGCTGATGCGCGCGCAGTTCGACGTCAAGGGCGTCATCGTGTGGGACAAGGTGCACCTGGGTATGGGGCACTATTTCCGCCGCCGCCATGAGCACATCGTTTTCGCCAGCAAGGGACGGCGGAAGATCAGCCGCCGGGACCTGGTCGACGTGTGGGCCATTCCCCGCATCCGCAGGGCGGCCTATCCGACGCAGAAGCCGGTGGCGCTGTTCGAGCGAATGCTGAGCGCCAGCGCGGAGCCTGGCTACGTGGTCTGCGACCCCTTCTGCGGCAGCGGTTCGTCGGCTGTTGCAGCGCTGCGGGCCGGCTGTGTGTTCGTCGGAGCGGACCTGGACCGGCGCGCGGTGGAGCTCGCGCGCCGGCGTTGCGACGAGTTCCGAGCAACCGGCACCGACCCGCTGGAGGCGCCGCGCGTGGTCAGCCGGCTGCCGCTTCCTCCGAGTAGCGCGACGGCTTGAGGCCCGCGGCGCTGCCGCGCATGACGAACTGCTGCGCCATCTTGCGCGAGGCCTCGTCGATCATCTCGTCGCCAAGCATCACGGCACCGCGGCGGTCGACCTCGGTGGCCTGCTTGTAGGCCTCCAGGATGCGGACAGCTTTGTCAAAATCAGCCTGGGACGGGGTGAACACCTGATTTGCCGGCTCGATCTGGCCGGGGTGCAGCACCCATTTGCCGTCGTAGCCCAGCGCGGCGGCACGCGACGCCGCGTCGCGAAAGCCCTCGATGTCGCGTATCAGCAGATAGGGGCCGTCGATCACCTGCAGGCCTGCCGCGCGGGCGGCGACCGCCAGCTTGAACAGCACGTAGTGGAAGATGTCGCCGGGATAGTTGTAGGTGTTGGCGACTGTCAGCGACGGCAGCTGCATCGACGCCGAGAAGTCGGCGGGCCCATAGGTGATGGTCTCCAGCCGCTGGCTGGCGAAGGCGATCTCCTCGGCGCGCATCAGCCCCTCTGCGTCTTCGATCTGCGCCTCGATGCCGATCGAGCCGGCTTCGAGGCCGAGCGTCTGCTCCAGCTGCAGCAGCGCCCGGTCGACGAACGCGACGTCGCCGGCGTTGCGGACCTTGGGAACCATGATGCAGTCGAGGGCGCCGCCCGCGCCGGTCACCACCTCGCGCAGGTCGTCCAGAGCGAAGGCTGACGTCACCTGGTTGATGCGCACCACCCGCGTCTTGCCCCGCCAGTCGTGCGAGCGCAGCGCCTCCACCACCTTGGCCCTCGCCGCAGGCTTCTCCAGCGGCGCGCAGGCATCCTCCAGGTCGAGGAACACCTCGTCCGCAGCGCTGGCTGCGGCCTTCTCCATCATCCTGGGGTTGCTGCCAGGAACGGCCAGAACCGAGCGGCGCAGACGGTTGCGACCAGCCACGGCTACTCCTTTGGCGGCGGGTCGTCGCGCGGCGCCGACGGACGGTCGTCCGGGGGCACCTCACGGTCCTCGCCGGGTACACCGCCGAACAAAGAGCCGAACATGCGCTGCAGGGACTCAGGGCCGCCGAGGTCGTCCTGCAGGCGGTCGAAGAGCCGGGCCATCAACTCCTGGACCTGCGGGTCCTCGGCCAGCTTCTCCTGCAGACCGCCGAGCTGCTGCATGAGCTCCTGCATCTGCACTTCCTGGGCCACCTGCATCAGCACCGGCTGCGAAGCAGCCGCGGCCACCACCTGCACCTGCTGGCGCACCACCTCGAAGCCGCGGCAGGCGATGCACGTGCCCTGGTGGCCGCAGCGGCAGAGCTGCGACTTCAACGAGTCGAGCGCCGCGTGCACTGCGGAAAGGTCGACCCCCGGCGTTGCATCGCCCATGGCGTGATCCTAGTGCGCTGTCCCACCCCGACGCCCGGCGTTTGCAGCGGCTCGCGTTTGGGCTATAGTTGTGGCAGCGGGAGCCTTCGGGCGACGCCGCGGTCGATGGTGATGTGCCATCCCGCGCGGGCATTGCCCCGCCCGAATCCATCCCGAATCGGTCATGTTTGCGCCGGACTTCACTGTCCGGCCGTCGAGGTTCCGAGCCCGCTGATAGCCCCTGACCTCGCACTGGAGCGACTCCACCTCATAGTGCCCGACGGCGGGGACGCCTTTGCCGTTCTCACCGCCTGGGCCGTCGGCTCCCATCCGGGCGCCGACCCCCGCACCGTCTTCGCCGAGCGTGTCAGCGAAGTCGGGCATGTGAGCGTGTCGTTCAACGACGAGGATCCGCCCCAGCTGCGCCTCAATCTGCCCGACCTGTCGCTTCAGTGCGTTCCACAAGCTGGGGACGGCGGCCGCGAGCACCTCGGGCTGCGCGTCGAGTCGATCAAGCCCACCACCGACCACCCCGACGGCTCGAAGCTGCTCACGATCACCACCCGCCAGCCGGTGGTGACGGCGTCAAACGGCGTGGTGAGCGACACCTATCGCCTGCTCGACTGGCGCGAGGCGACCCAGCGTGCCGCCAAGTCGGAGCAGCTATACGCCACGCTCAAGCTGGTCGAGAGCCTGGAGCGCGCCGAGAAGCAGCGGGCCCAGACGCAGCGCACCCATTTCGCGGCCGCCAAGGAGTACTGGCGCTGCAAGAACTGCCGGGCGCTGTGGCGGCCGGACACCCACGAGCGCTGCCCCTCCTGCGGCAGGGTGTTCACCGACGCCGACCGCCGCCAGCCCGAGGTGGGCAAGGTGGAGTTCACAGTACCGGCTGACGAGCCGATCAACCTCACGGCGGACGCCGCCGTCCTGGTCGAGCCCGAGGACGAGCCGAACTTCGTGGGCCGGGTGTCCCGGATCGACCACCACCGTCACATCGTGGAGGTGGTGGCGCGCACCTTCGAGCACGCCGGCAGCGAGGGGTACATCACCCCCTCGTTCAACAAAGCCCTCTACCAGGCCAAGCGGTCCGTCCTGGCCTCGAGCGCCACCCGCGACTTTGGGGTGGGGCTGCTGGCCCAGCTGCTGGTGAGCCCCGCCACCATCTCGGCGCCCAGCTCCGGGAAGGACCTGGCGGGCGACGCCTGGCTCACCGAGGGCATGATCGCCAACCCGCCGCAGGACCGGGCCGTCGACCTGCTGCACAACCTCGCGGCCGGCGAGGCGGTGTTTATCCAGGGCCCGCCCGGCACCGGCAAGACCACTGTCATCGTGGAGGCAATCAAGCGGCGTCTGGCGGCCAACCCCGAGGAACGCATCCTGGTCACCTCTCATTCGAACCTCGCCGTCGACAACGCGCTGGAGCGGCTGGCCGGGACCCCGGGCATGCGCGCTGTCCGTGTGGCCCGCGCCGAGCGGGTGCACCCCGCTGTGGAGCGCTTCCGCTGCGACGACGAGGATGACCCACGGCTGCTCGAGGCCAACTGCTACTTCGCCACCTGCGCCACCGCCGCCACCTCGGCCATCACCGACATGAACTTCGACGTGGTGATCCTGGACGAGGCCAACAAGGCAAGGGCCGACGAGGCGCTGCCGGCGCTGCGCCTGGGCCGGGCGCTCGCGCTGGTGGGCGACCACAAACAGCTGCCACCTGTGGAGGACGACGCTCTCTACGGCATCGTGGAAATCGACCCGGCGCTGGAGGACCTAGTGAACCGGAGCCTCTTCGAGCAGTGCTGGGAGGGCGGGCTGCCCGAGGCTGCCAAATGCCTGCTCACCATCCAGCACCGCATGCACCCGGACATCGCGGCCTACGTCTCTGCGGCTTCCTACGAAGGGCAGCTGGAGGACGCGGCGGAGGTTCAGGCGTACCCCTACGTCACCCGCAAGCCGTTCCCTGTGGCCCTCCACTTCGTCGACACCGAGGGGATGCGGGGCGGCCGTGAGCGCCGCGGTCCCGGGGGGGCGCTGCGCAATGAGGCCGAGGTCAAGGTGGCGGCCCAGGTGGTGCGCCTGCTCGACGAACGCTGCCCCCGGGAGCTCTCCATGGCGGTGATCGCGATGTACGCCGAGCAAGTAGAGCGCCTGCGCCAGGCGCTGGGCAGGCGGCGCTTCAAGCGTTCCGTGAAGATCGACACGGTCGACTCCTTCGAAGGCCGCGAGGAGGACATCGTGGTCATCTCGCTGGTGCGCTCCAACGAGCGTGGCCGGATCGGCTTCCTCCGCGTCCCCAACCGGCTCAACGTCGCCATCTCGCGCGCCAAGCGCCTGGTGGCGTGCATCGGCGACAGCGCCACCTTGCGCAGCGGCGAGGAGTCGATGTACGGCCAGCTGGTCGAGGCCGCCCGTTCGACGGGTGGCTGGCTCAGCGCCATGGAGCTGGTGCAGCCGCAAACCCATCGCCGTCCCCAGCCGGGCGAGGGCGAGGCCGCCTCAGGAGAGGAGACCGGTGAGGGCGCCCGCCGCCGCCGTCGTCGCCGTCGGCGCAGTCGGCATGGCGGTGTCCGCCGCCAGGGGCAGCCGCAGGCTGAACAGCCCCAGACCGGCGAGGCGCAGACCCCAGCGGAGCGGCCGGCTCCGGTGCTGGGACCTGACGGCCAGCCCCTTCGCCGCCGCCGCCGGCGGCGCCGGCGCGGTCGCGGTGGATCCCGTCCCGCAGCCCCGGGTCAGACGGACTCCGCGCCGGTTGTCGTGCTCCCCGGCGAGAGCCTTTCCGGTGGCGACCGCGGGGAGGACGCCACCTCGCTCGGAGCCTGAGACATGGCCGACCAGATCACCGTCTTCGTGAGGCAGGGCGACCCCGGCTCGCAGCAGGTGCTGCGCTACCTGGACCAGCGTGGCCTGCAGTACACGACGCGTGATGTGCTGTCGGACCCCTCGGCCACCGCCATCCTCTTCGGCCGTCTCGGCAGGGTCGTGGTTCCCGTGGTGCAGGTGGGGGATCGGTTGCTGGTGGGCAGCGACCCGGTGCAGCTGGCGCGCTTCCTTCCCCGCGATGAACCGGACGAGCCCGGCGTGTCGTTCGGCGCCGCGGTGCGCAGCGTCACCCCGGAGGTGGCAGAGGCCAAGGGACTGCCGGCCACCTATGGCGTGGAGGTCGGCAGCGTCCACGAGGGCTCCCCGGCCGCCGCTGCCGGGATTCTCCCCGGGGACGTCATCACCAGCGTCGGCGGCTACACCATCACCGGCGGCGCGGAACAGTTCCGGCGGGCGGTGTCGGTGCGCCGTCCCGGCGACTCGATGCAGCTGAGCGTGGCGCGCGGCGTCGAGAGCTTGGAGGTCGCCGTACAGTTCCCTGCCGCGGTGGCCGAGACTGCTCCCGCCGAGCCGGCTAGCTGATCTCACGGCGCAGCCGCCCCACGCGTTGATCAAGGCATGACGGACGTTCGCCGCCGCCGCCCGGGCACCGGCCTGCCACCGTTTCAGCACCTGCTCGACCTGTACTGCGCCGACGTGCTCCGCTTCCTCACACGCCGGGTGGGCCCGCTGGCGGCTGACGACTGCTTCCAGGAGACCTGGCTCGCCGCGCTGCGGGCGTATCCCTCGCTGCGTGACGCGGAGAACCTTCGGGGCTGGCTCCTGACGATTGCCCGGAACAAGGCGACCGACGCGGAGCGAGCTGCAGCTCGCCGTCCCCTGGTGGTCGAGACGCTGCCGGAAACGGCTGGGCCCGAGCGTGAGCTCGACGACGGCGAGCTGATGGGCGCGGTCGCGGGCTTGCCCGGCAAGCAGCGCCGTGCCGTCGAGCTCCGCTTCGTCGAGGACCGGGACTACCCGGGAATCGCGGCCGCAATGAGCACCAGCGAGGCCGCCGCGCGGCGGAATGTCCACGAGGGGATCAAGAAGTTGCGGAGGCACCGGCCATGACGGTTTCCAGCTCCCGGATGCGTGATGCGGTGGCTCGGTTCAGCGAGTCAGCGGCCGATCAGGGCCTCGCCGACGTCACCTACACCACGATGGACTCGCCCATCGGCCCGCTCCTGCTGGCCGCGACCGACCGTGGGGTGGTGCGCATCCACTTCGAGGAGGAGGAGTGGGTCCTCGATGAGCTCGCCCGGCGGGTGTCACCCCGGGTGCTGCGCTCGCCACGGCGACTGGACCCTGCGCGCCGCCAGCTCGACGAGTACTTCGCCGGCCGTCGCCGCTCGTTCTCCATCCCGCTCGACCGGCGCTTGATAGGGCAGTTCGGCGAGCGTGTCCTGGCGCGGACCGAGCGCATCCCCTTCGGCAGCGTCGCGGCATACAACGACGTGGCCTGGGACATCGGCGCCCCACGGGCCGCCCGGGCCGTGGGGAACGCCCTAGGCGCCAATCCGATCCCGGTGGTCATCCCGTGCCACCGCGTGCTGCGGACCGGCGGCTCACTCGGCGGGTACGGAGGTGGACTGGACCGCAAGCGGTACCTGTTGCAGCTGGAGGGCGCCCTGCCCACGGCGGGCTGAGCTGCAGCCAGAATCGACAGCCGTGGCCGTCGAGGTGGTGGTGGAGGCTGGTCGCCGCCGGGCGTTTGCCAGGGCCGTGGACTGGCCCGGGTGGTGCCGGCAGGAAAAAGACGAGGATGCGGCGCTCGCCGCGCTGGAGCAGTACCGCGGACGCTACCTGGCCGCGGTGGCGAAGGCCGGCGGAGCGGCGCCCGTCTCCGGTGTGTCCGTCGTGGAGCGCATCGCTGGTTCGGCAGTCACGGATTTCGGCGCCCTCGGCGTTGTGGCCAAGGCCGACCTCGCACCCCTGCCGGAGGCCGAGAGCCGGCGGTTCGGCGAACTCCTGGATGCCGCGTGGAGGGCGTTCGACGAGGCCCTCGCGTCCACCCCGTCCCGCCGCCGCTGGACCAAGCCGCAGCGGGGCCGCTCCCCCGGCGCTATCGCGCTCCACGTCCTGGAGACCGAGCTGATGCACGCAGCGGGATTGACCGGCAGCCCGCTGCGCAAGCCGATTTCAGCGCCGGCCGAGGACCAGCTCGTGGAAGTGCACAGCCGGATGCGGGAATGGCTCCGGCATGCGCCTGCGGGTCGTGCCACACCTGTCCGGCGCCACGGATTCGAATGGACGCCGCGGTTCGCGGTGCATCGCTCGGCCTGGCACGCGCTGGACCACGCGTGGGAGCTCGAGGACCGCGTGGCGGGCTGACTTACCAGCCGGGCGGCGGCTCGCTCCGGTTGAGCAGGCGGAGGAAGTCCTCGGCGCGGGCCACCGCCTCCCAGCGGCGGGAGAAGAAGTCCTGCGTGATCATCCGGCCGTCGGCGAGCGACGTGACGGTCACGGCCCACTGGTTGAGTGCCCTGGCGACCTCAACCTCGTGGGTCCCCGCATCGTTCCGCATGACGACACCGCTTGGCGCGGGGCGCCGGCCCCGGTCATTGCGTCGAGAGGACGCCATGGCCATCGCGATACCTCCATAGGAACAGCCGGACCGCTCACCCGGGGTGTGCGTGGGTCGGCAACGATCCCGCCGTCCGCCCCGCCGTACCGGTCATTGTCACGCTTTTCGGCGGACAAAGGAAGAT
>JAFAJR010000124.1 GCA_019236085.1 Candidatus Dormiibacterota bacterium | reverse complement strand
ATAGCCGCCGGGTGTGTACCCCGGCCCGCCCGTTACACAGGGGTTGAGGGTGATGGAGCGCGCGGTGTCGTTCGGCTTGAGGTAGGCGGTCCAGTTGGCAACGGGGGGAGCTCCGCCGAAAGGATGGATACCGCCCCAACCATCAAGGACGTAGCCCTCGGACGGGACACCCGGAACCAGCGCAAGACTGCGAGCGAGGCCGTAGAGATCGGCACCTCCAGCAGGATCAGACGAGGACACACCGTGCAGGCCGCCACTAGCATCCAGCGTGTCCATGTGGTCGAACATCGTGAACGTGAAGTAGTCGTTCGCGGTTGCCGCGCTAGGACACTCCATGGGCCCCGGGCATTCCGTGCCGCTGGTCCAGACGATGACGTGCACGTGATCCGGCGGGCTGCTGAGCGGGGGATACACGGTGATCTCGCTGTCACTGTCCACGGTGAAGCAGTCGCTGTCAGGAGGTCCCGAGCACACAGTACTGACGACCCCCGTGCCGAAGTCCACGGTCTGCACGAACTGCTGCATGCCGTCGTAGGTCTCGAAGCCCTGACCCGTGATCGTGATCGCCGGGTCGGCAAAACCACTCGGCTGGTAACCACTCCCCGGCATGAAGTTCGGACTGACAGAGAACACAGCGGGCAACGGTCCCGCACTCGTATTCATGGCCACAGCCGCCCCGCCTCTGGTGAACGCAAGCAGCGCCGCGGCTATGGCAACGACCACCAACGCCCGACGCCTGGGTCGCGGCAGGAACGTCATGCACCTCACCGCGCCAACGTACCGCGCCAGGGCCATCCCCGGCGAGCCACACACACTACATGCTAGTAGTGCTGTCAGGTTACTTGACAGCAGCAGTACCAGAGCCGCAGGCTGTGGTCACCTGCCTGACGGGTTGTTTTGGAGGTGTCCCGTGATCATCCTTGGAATCATCTGCCTCATCGCCGGATTCCTCCTGGCGATACCGGTGCTGTGGACCATCGGCATCATCCTGGTCGTGATCGGCCTGATCCTTGCCCTGATGGGCGCTATGGGTCGCGAGATCGGCGGCCGGCGCTGGTATTACTGACCGGCCGCAGCCGTCACCACAGTGAGCGTCAACGCGGGCCCCGCCTTCGGGGCCCGTGCCCGGCCCGCCGCCTCCCTCAGCGATGAGGGATCAGCCATGATCCCGCCAGGGATGGCGAGCCTCGTCGAGCGTCGCGGGCTCCTGCTGCGCAGACGCAGACACGGCCGCAGCCTGCAATGGGTGGCGGTATGCGCCTGCACGCTGCTGACCTGCTGGCTGGTCCTCGCCGCGGTCGTTTTCCTCTCGCACTGAGTCGCCGTCAGGGCGTCGCCACCAGCTTGCTGTGGAGCTCGCTGGTGAGCTCATCGATGCGCTTGGTGAGCGTCGTGTTCTCGTCGATCAACCGCTTGAGCAGGTTCAGTCCGCTCTCTGCTTCCTCCTGCCGCTGCAGCGTGTACTGAGCCACCACTTCCCGATGTTTTGCATCGGCGTCCGCTTGCGCCTTGTCGCGGTCTGCCTGCCGCGTTTGCGCCAGCAGGATGAGCGGCGCCGCGTACGCCGCCTGGAGGCTGAACGCGAGATTGAGGAGGATGAACGGATACACGTCGAAGTGCACGATTTGCAGCGCATTGATGATGATCCACGTGCCCACGACCAGCGTCTGTCCGATGAGGAACTTAGGCGTGCCGAAGAAGCGTGCGAAGGCTTCCGCCCGCTGCCCGAAACCGCCCGCTCCGAATGGATGAGCGAGATGGTCGAAGTCCTTGATGAAACGGCGATAGTGGTCCGCGGGTGTGGCGTCGGCGATTGCCATGGTTCTCCTCCGTGGGTTGACCCTATCCGTTGCGGTAGTGTCCCATCATGCTGGTGCTCCCCTGGCACATCCGCGACCGACTCGCCGACGATCTGAATGCCACGCTGCCGCGCGATCTAAGCACCATCGATGCTGCTCCGCAGATCGGCGGCGACGTCTGGGCCGATGTCATCCCGCTCTACATCGCCGTGCGAGATGCGGTCAGCAGAGGACCGGGCCGCCCCATCGTGTTCAGCGGCGACTGCGTCACCGCGCTTGCGGTGCTCGCCGCGGTGCAGCAGCGCGGCGGCGATCCGTCGCTGGTGTGGATCGACGCCCACGGCGACTTTCACACCGAGCAGACCACGGCCTCGCACTATGCAGGCGGCCTGCCGCTGGCCAAGGCGGTGGGCCGCGGCGACCTGACGCTGCCGGAAGCACTTGGACTGCTCCCTCTCGACGAAACACGCGCGGTGCTTGTCGACGGTCGTGACCTCGACCCGCCGGAGGCCGATGCGCTCAACGCGTCCAGGGTGCGACGCGTCGCGCTCGGCGAGCTGCAGGATGCGTTGCCCGACGGTCCCGTGCACCTGCACGTCGACCTCGACGTCATCGACCCTTCCCTGTTGCCAGGTCTGCGCTTCCCCGCACCAGGTGGTGCTTTCCACGCGGCGCTCCGCGAGGCGGTTCGCGCCGTCGTCGCCAACCGACCCGTGGCAGCGGTCAGCATCGCCGGCACCTGGACGATGGAGCAGTCGCTGCGGGATCGCAACGATGCGGCACTGGGATGTGTCCTGGCCGGGCTGGGATAACCGTTGTGCAGCTCTGATGTCATCG